>JASHSC010000229.1 GCA_030036915.1 Terriglobia bacterium | reverse complement strand
CCGTGACCGCGTGAAAATGCCTTCTGAACCGCGCGTGCCGGCGGCGCAAGAGTCGGTCGAAGGCCTTGCAATTCGCGCGCGCTTTCCGGTCCGCAAAAAATCGAGCCGTGCGCAACGCGGAGGCTTTTCCGAACGCGGCTAAGCTTCCGCTGAATGTGATGCCCCCCGCCATTTTATTTTGAATCGGATCGCTTTCTTAGACATCTCACCTAGTTAGCAGGGCCTTGCGGACTTTGGCTTGAACTGCCGCAAAAACTTCATCTGTGGAGGACGACATGCCGCTTCCATCGGACGAGAGGATCATTCAGCTTGCCAACGATTTAATCGCGCAGTTCGACGTGCTCTTTGGATTGCATCCGGGCTTCCGGCCGGCGCACGCCAAGGGTGTGATGTTGAGCGGAACTTTCACTCCGGCGCCGGAGGCCGCTGCTCTTACCCGTGCGCCGCACGCCACGCGCGCTTCCACTCCCGTCATCGCGCGCTTCTCCGACTCCACGGGCCTTCCCTCGATTCCCGACAACGATCCGAACGCTAACCCGCATGGCCTCGCCATCCGCTTCCAGCTTGGCGAGCATGTCCACACGGACATCGTGAGCCACTCCGCCGACGGCTTTCCCACGCGCACCGGGCAGGAGTTTTTGGAAATGCTGCGCGCGGTGGCGGCCGGCGATCCATCGGCGTTCATGGCCAGCCACCCTGCCGCGCTCGCCTTTGCTCAATCACCTAAACCCAGCCCTGCCAGCTTAGCCACAGAGGCCTATTTCGGCGTAACGGCGTTCCGGTTCATCAATCAGAAAGATGAAGCGCGCTACGGCCGGTACCGAATCATGCCGGCTGCGGGCCTGAAACATCTGGACGACGCCGCAGCCAAAGCGCTCGACGGCCACTACCTTTTCGACGAACTGGCAAGCCGCATCGCCGCTGGTCCCGTCCAATTTGACCTTCTGGTGCAAGTGGCGAAGCCCGGCGACACCGTGGACGACGCGACGATTCACTGGCCTGCCGACCGGCCAATCGTTCATTTGGGATCGATTGCCCTGACGGGGTACGCTCCTGATGACGACCTCCATCGCCGCATCATCTTCGACCCCATTCCGCGCGTGGACGGCATTGAACCCTCGGGCGACCCGCTGCTGGAGCTGCGCGCGGCGGTTTATCTAATCAGTGGGCGCCGCCGTCGCCAAGCGGCGCAAGCGCACGCGTAGTCTGCCGACGCGCTCGGAAGCGTGGCGCGGACCGGCGATTTTGCAGTCCTCGACATTTCGATCTGTGAGGCGAAGGTCGTGTTTCTCCTTGCGTCATGAACAGGCAAATGCTAGGATTCCGCTAACTTAAAGGCACAAAATCGGCACGGGGGCTCGCAGGGTTCGAACGGAGGGATGTTACCCATGCGACCAAGGTATCGATTCCTATCCAGCCAAATTTCTGACCGAGCGATTCTAACACTGCTAGCGGTGATGCTGTTCCCATTGGGCCCCACTACTTTACCTTATGCACAAATAAGGGAGCCCGCTCCGGCCATTGCTGCGCCCAAGCTGCCGCTCGAACCGCATCCCGCCAACGGTGCGGTGCAGGACAAATTGCTCCTGACCGCGTTCCCGCTCAAGAATATCGGCAGCTCGCCCATCACGAATCTGAAGGTTGCACAAACTATCCTGAGCATTGGCGGTGTCGCGACCCCAGGCATGGTGACAGGTGGGACGGCTCGGATTGCTCCAGGCGTGAAGGGCGCAACGTTTGGGTCGTTTCCCAGTTCGGCGCTCGGTCCGGGAGATTCGTTCCTGACCATTGTCGGGAGCTTTGTGGCGGAAGGAGTCACCACGCCGTTCACCCTCATGACGCCTCTGCGGATTGCCCCCCTTTCGCCCGGCTCGGCGAAGTTCGGTTCCGGAACGGCATTGGTAACGCGCATCCTTAAAGGTCCGTACCCTGGCAAGTCTCCCGAGGTGGAAGAAGCCAACGAGGAGCAGGCCGGCTGGGTTGTTCCGATTGGACCGAAGCATCCTCTAACGCACAGCCCGGCGGTGGTCATCAAACCCGCTCCGGCTGTGGGCGTCGATCCGGCAGTGGAAATTTACCAAAACGGCATACCCTTCAGCGGCCCCGGCACTGGCGCTCCGGGCGGTTTTCCCATGGAGCCGAGTGGCGCCACCGCAACGCCTTCAGCCGCCGGGAACGTCGTGCTGGTAACCTCGAATAATGGAGTTGAATTTTCAATTAAGGGCGGCAGGCCGGGGACGTGGAATGTCCTGAACCCTTTCACGCTGTTTCCGCAAACCTTGGGAGGCTTCTGCTGCGACCAGGTGGTGCACTACGTCCCGCAAATTGACAGGTTCATCTGGCTGATGCAGTACTGGGGAACGGCGGGTCCGCCCGCGCAGGGCGCGCCGGTGGTGGGCCCCGATCTGGAGCGCATCGCGGTGGCGAGTCCTGCCGGTATCATCGCCAATGTCAGTAATCCCCAGCAGGCCTGGTCGTTTTTTGATTTAACCCCCGGCGATATGAGCCTGGGCACCGCGTTCTTCGATTATCCTGATCTCTCCGTCGGCAACAACAATCTTTACGTGAGCTTTGACGACGTCGGCACGGGGCTCATTGTCGTCCGGATTTCATTCGATATCGTCAAAAATGTTTCAGATCTTTCCTCAATCCCCTTCCAGTTTACTAATCCCTCCAACGGCCTTCCTGCTTACGGCGGCCACTTGTTGCAGAATCCCGGTGACACCATCTTCTGGGCTGGACAAAACAGCAACAGCAGCATGCGGATTTACTCCGCGACCGAAGGCTCAAACACTTATTCCTGGCAGGACCTCGACGTCGGAAGCTGGTCAAACAATACCAATAACCTGGCCGCCACGACACCCGACGGGCAGGACTGGCTCACCAAGCTCCAGAATTTCCCCGATTTCGCGGTTCTGGGTGCGACTCGCGCCTCCGGGCCGTTGGGGGCGGATACTCCCGCCCAAATATATTTTGCCTGGACGGCGGCAAGCGGCGGCGGATTTCCTTTCCCCCAAGTGCAGTGGGTGACCATGGGCATCAACCCTGTTTCACTGGTATGGCAGCGGCAACTCTGGAACCCAAAATTCGCCGTGGCCTATCCCGCATTGAACACCAACGCGAACGGCGAAATCGGCATTTCCGCGGAAACGGGCGGGGGCTCCCAATTTGAAAATCACGCTATCGGGTTCCTGCTGGACGGCAGCCTGTTTACCACGACAAGGAGTGACGTCGGCGTGCAACGCTACGGCGACTACGTCACCATTCGTGATGATCAGACCAACCCCAACTTTTTTGATGCCTTCGGCTATGCGGTCCGGTCGCCAGCCTCCCAGCCGGTCCGCTTCCTGGTGTTTGGCCGCCCTCCTGTGCCCACGTACAATATGGTCTCAATTAGCATCGGCACTGGCAACGACAATGCCGGAAGCGGGCTCGAAATTATCGGGCAGTTGTCGGGTCAGCAGCCGTTCTGCCTCAAGCAATCGGACAGCCGCCCTCCCGATTCAACCTGCCCGGGCAATGGGAACTCTTCACCCACCTGGGGCAATTGGAGTTCCATTGGCCCCGTGGTCTTCCCCTTGAGCGCGCCGCAAACCTCTTTGTCGGGATTTAACACCATTACCATCGAATCGGTGCAATCCGATATTACCTGCGATCTGTCCTGCGATAACTGGGACCTCCAGGCGATTACGGTTATCGCGCTCGATTCCACCAATCGGCTTCCGCCCCTCAACCTCTTGAATATGTCCGAGCCGAACACCGGCTCCAATAATTGCATCGCGCGCCTGAAAGGACAGGCAAACGGTAACGCCACCTCTGTTACCTTCGGCAGCCTCGGTCCTCCTCCGGCCGTGCCTACACATGTTTATTCCAACGGGAAGTTTAACGGTGAGTCGACGACCTGTACGGACAACGGCGACTAAGCGTCGCCAGGCGTTTGTCAGCCGAACCGCCAGGACAAATCGAAATCCCGGCGGAGAGGAAGTTGGGGAGCGTCGTTTAGGTTGACAGGGTGCGGCTGTACCTCGGGAGTCGGATGCGCAGGGGATGCCAGGCCCGAGGGCAGCTCATTTTTCACCCGGTAATGCGATGGAGGTGGGTTTTAACGTAATTTTGAAATGCCGCGGCGATTTCGCGCGTAATCTTGCCGGGCGCCTGGTATTTCCATTTGGGTTGGATGCTCTCCACGGCGGCAACTTCGCGCGTGGTGGAGCTGATGAAAACTTCCTCGGCGGTATCGAGGTCGGCGGGAGAAAGGTCCTCCTCCAGGAATTTGAAACCTGCCGCGGGGATGACTTCGCAAAGTACGCTGCGGGTAACTCCCGGCAGGCAGCCGGAAGAAAGCGGCGGGGTGTGAACCTTGCGGCCGCGCACCAGGAAGATATTCGCGGAAGTGCATTCGGCCAGGTGGCCGCGCTCATTCAGCAGCAAAGCGTCATCGAATCCCTCGCCGTGAACGCGTTCGAGTGTCCCGCTATTCTGCACCCACGAGAGCATTTTGGCGCCGGCCAGCTTCCCCTCGGAATAAATCGCGTTGGGAAAAAGCGTGAGCTTATGCGCGGCCGGCCAGGGGGCCATTGGACGGGTAAAGATCAGGAGGTCGGTGGGTGGGCTGGCGGGGGCATCCGCCCAAAGTCCGCCATGATTCTTGATGAAGGAAATTCGCGCGGCACCTTCCGTGCGTTGGTTGGCGGCAGCTAAATCCACAATGGATTTCCGGACGCTCGCTTGGCTGTAACCGAGCGCGATGCCCAGGCGGTCCGCGTCATGCGACATGCGCGCCCAATGGCGGTCGAAAGCGAAGGGAACTCCCTCATAGATGCGCAGGGTTGAAAAGACTCCCCAGCCCATCAGCAGGCCCATCTGGCCAGGAGAGAGACGCGCCTCCACCAGGGGAATGATGCGATCGTTGTGAAATATGAGGGAATCCATCCGGTCACTTACCAGGGCATATGGACGGTAAGGGGATAGTTCAAGCGCAAACGGCACTGGGTGTCAGGCGGCAGATTCACTTCGCGCCCGCGACGCCACAGGGCTTCGTAGCTGATGATCGCGGCTCCGCTCAGGGGGAGAGCAATGCTGGCGCTGGCTGAGCCCACTGCCGCCAGTTTCAAGGCTCCGAACGTGCCCAACGTCGCGAATCCGCCCACCAGGCCTTTCCAGGGCAGGATGTGATTACCCGTCAGATGACCTTCCTGGTCAAGGTGAATATCCAGCATCTTGGGATTTTCCAGCGCGGCAAGAACCGCGGCAACGGGCTTTTCCTGTCCATCGGGAAGCGTAATGCGATCGAACCGCATGCCGAGCACCGCGGAGCGGTGTGCGTGCCCCGCATTGCGGATCATGGTGATGTGGCCGTCCAGCAAACTTCCCGGAGGCAACGCGAGCTTGCCTTGCACAAACACCGGCTTGGTGACTTCCGCGATCACGGGATCGTTGACGTGGTTAACCTGGGAGTGTATTCCAGACAGCACCTGAACTTTGAATTCCGTTTCCGCAGGGACCGTCAGCGTCAGGTGCGATGCGGAGGAAGTGATTTCCATCGGAATGTCGCGGTGGGACAGGGGGATGTAGTCCTGCGCCATGGCGGCGAAGGACAACACCAACATCGCGACGGCGGCGCGCCTCAATTTGATCATCGCCAATTCCCCCAAGCGGCGGGTCTGAGCCCGCTCATTTCCAACTACGCCCTCTGTTGCTTATGACGTGCCAAGTGCCAGAATGTTACGTCGACTTGCATCTTGCAACGGAGGTATTTTCTCGCTTGGGCAAGGGAAATGCAAGCAAAAGGTTAAAGATAAGGTTAAAGAATTGAAATCAAAGGGTAATCAATGAGGTTCGTGCCCTAAATTAAACAAGTTGAGAAGTTAATGGCCGATTTTGGTACATCATCGAAGGGAGTTAAGTTTTGTGCAGCGAGTTAAGTTCTGAATTGCCCGGCAACAAAAAGGCCCAACCACGAGGGTTGGGCCAGGAACTGCTGAAGCAGATGCCGGTTACCCGAGCTTTGTGACCTTGTCGGCCTGAGGCCCTTTTTGACCTTGAACGATCTCGAACTCAACCGTGTCGCCTTCTTGCAAGGTCTTGAATCCTTCACCCTGAATGGCCGAGTAATGGACGAAGACATCTGCTCCGCCTTCCTGGCCGATAAACCCGTACCCTTTGCTGTTATTGAACCACTTTACCTTTCCTTGAAGTCTTGCCACTTGCGCCCTCCTTGATTTTACTTTCGGGGTTACCGCTCCTTGAGTGGTGCCAAAAAAGAAAAGGCCGAAGATCTGTTCGATCCTCGGCCGCTTATTCCTATGAACACATGCCCAACGAGAACACTTTCTCCGGCTCCCTCGCCAATAGAATTAGCCTCACTGCCCTATGCTTGTCAAGTGGAAATTGAGGCGATGAAGCGCATTGACGAGGCTCTCTTTACGTTGAGAAATCCATGGCTAGGAAATTTCCGGCCGGAGGAGAAACAGGATTCCCACCAGGGTCTTCCCGTCGTGAATCTTCCCGTTTTTAATCATCTCCATCACTTGGTGGAGGCTAAAGAACCCGGTTTCGATTCGTTCATCTGCGTCCGGCTGCTTTTGGGATGGCGTCAGGTTCCACGCCTCCACCAGATGCATCTTCTCGGTCAGAATTCCGGGGCTGGGAAAGAAATCGAGAAGCGGCTTGACGACGCGCGCGTCAAATCCGGTCTCCTCGCGCAACTCGCGGCGGGCGCTTTGGCGAACGGTTTCGCCCGGCTCCATCCCGCCGGCCACCAACTCCCAAAGGCTTTGGCGCGCCGCATGGCGGTACTGGCGCACCAGGATCAGGCGGCCGTCCGCGAGGTGGGGAACCACCACGACTGAGCCCGGGTGGTAAACCACTTCACGCGTGGTATCAACCCCTCCCGGCTCGATCACCCTTTCAACTTTCAAATCGACGGCTCTTCCGTGAAAGATTGTTTTGCTCTTCAGGATGCGCGCGCGCTTGTGCACGGGTCTTGCCTCAAATGAGGATTTTGCCGCCGGACGCGGTGGGAGTCAGTATAACATCGACTCTCCGGGATGCCGGAGTGGCCCCGAGAATCCCTGGCGGGTCAGTTTGAATTCCGTAGGGGTAGGGCTTGTCCCTGCCTTTAGTCCACCGTATCGGGAAGGGCACCCGCAAGGGGTGCCCCTACGCCGAAATTTCAATCTGGCCCACTACGCGAGAATCCGGAGGCCGGAATTCACTTTCAGCCATCCTCTCGCTTCTCGAACTGTGCTAAGATATGGAGCAGGTCCTTGCCGATCAAATTGTGTGGATTTTGCCTTGCGCTGGGAACGGAGACTTGTTTGATCCATTCCCGGTGGCAATGAGGCAGGTCATTGGCCTGCAACTGGGGAGTTGCAGAAATCGATGCGCCGGCAGGGCGACGGCTTGCTGCCATCCGAACCAGCAAGCCAGGGGAAAGAAGGGAGGCGCCATGGGAAAGACTGCCAGTTCACCCCCAATGCGCCGCAGCACGCGAGTGAATATCGGGTGCTCGGTGAGGATCTCCGGCACGCTGCCCAACCGCACGCCGTTCGCCGAAAACGCGCAGATTGTCACGCTCAGCAAATTCGGCGCAAGGTTGAAGACACGCATTCCGTTTCAAGTGGGGACGCAGATGAAGGTTGAGCCGCTGAGGGGCAAAGGCTCCGCCGTTTTTAAGGTTGTCTGGGTGGGCCGCGAGGGCACTCCTCGCGCCGGCGAAGTGGGAATCGAAAATGCCAAAGGTGTTGCCGGAATTTTGGGAATTAATTTTCCGGATGGGAATGGAACCCTGGTGTAGCAGGGTTCGTCGGCGGAGCTGCGCGACTTGAAATTTCGAGTTTCAAGCCAATGCACCAGGCCTGACTGCGGGGAATTCCGGCATTGGCTTCATGACTTGCAGCTCCGTTGGCAGTAGAATGGGTGTGTTTACCAAGAGAGGAGCCCGCCCATGAATATGCGCCGCGTGGCCACCGTTGTCGGCCTTTTGCTCTTCCTCCTGCAAATCTCCCAGATGAGCTTTTTCTCTCCGCAGGCGCTGGCTGCTTTCCCCGCCCAGGATATGAATTTTACCCTGGAAGGGAAGATCACCGAAAAATCCGCGGGGAAGTTAACGGTCAGCAGCGGCGAGAACATGATCTTCCACGTGCTTTACAACGATAAGACGGAAATCAAGAAGAAGGATGGTAGCCCCGGAACGCCCCAGGACCTCCACACCGGATTGAAGATCTCAGTGGCAGGCGATCTGGCGGAGAGCGGGGAAATTACCGCCGCGAAAATCGAGATTGAAGGGTAGGGGGCCGAACATAAGTCCTCGGGTGGAGCTCAAGTGGTCAAACAATCTCCAGTTCTTTACCTCTCCCTTGCTGCAACGCCTGCTGGTAGATGAAGCCCGCGACGGCCACGTCCCACAAGGCGACTCCGTGCGATTTGAAGAGAGTGATTTGATCCGCGGAGGTGCGCCCGGGATGCTTTCCGGCAACAACGGTGTGTAACTCCACGACACGATCCCAGCTCATTCCCAGGTTCTTCAGCCCTTGAACGAGGTCGCCCGATTCCTTTTGGCTTTGCTCAAGCGAATCCACCGCGATGAGAGCGGCTCGGCGCACGGCTTCGTCATCGAGTTCGCGGCGATTGACGGCATTGGCGCCAATCGCATTGATGTGTGCTCCCGGTTGGACCCACTCTCCCAGCACCACGGGCTTTTGTGCGGATGTCGCGGTGGTCACGATTTCGCCGAAGCGAGCGGCCTCCTCGGCGGTGGAAGCGGGTTCCACGCGCACGTCCAGCGCCTCTGACATTTCGCGACAAAAGGCATGAAGGCGGTCCGGATTGCGGCTGAAGGCTTTTATCCCCGTGAGCTTTCTGACCTTTGCAATAGCCAGGAGTTGCGTGCGCGCCTGCCGGCCGGTTCCGAGGATGCCCGCCCGCGAGGCGTCCGGGCGCGCCAGGTATTTGGTGGCGATGCCGCTCGCCGCGCCGGTTCGAATTCGTCCCAAATGATCAGCCTGCATCAGGGAAAGCAGCCGGCCGTTCGCAACGTCATAAAGCAGAACGATGAATCGGAATGCCTCGCGCGAAACCGTGTAAATCTTCAAACCCAGGTGCTGCGAATCCGGCAAAGCTCCGGCCATGTAATGCAGCGATACGTCGGGCAACAGGATGCGCTCGCGCGAACGGTTGACGGCATGGCCGCCACCTTGTGCCACAAAGGTCCGCTCCACGCACTCGAGCGCGCGCTCCATGGGCAGAAGTTCCTGAACGTCGGATTCAGTGAGGAATAAGGTCATCAGTTTTCAGTTGACCGAAATCCTGTGAGGATCTGGGGCGCACTTCACCAGGGACGAAAGTGGATCATCCGAAACAGCCCCCAATCCCTTGAAACTATCGCGTCGCGCTCGCTTTTTCCTCGCGTGTCTCGAGCAACCGGTCCAAATCGTCGCGCAGCGCCTGGCGAAGGCGTTTGATTTTCCTCTTCATTGCGGGAAGGGTCGCGGAGATCAGGAGGATCTGCCCCTGTGGGCGCACCAATCGCGCATATCTCCACAGGTAAAGGCCGGAAACCGGGAGAGCAGGCGCGTAATATCCCGCCGCGGCCCTTCCCCACCAATGCGCCACCAGAAGAATTTGAATCACGTAGAACGCCAACGCCACACCGCCGCGAATGGCCCACTCGGTCGAGCGGGGACGAGGGTTCTCCTTCTTGAACGATCCGGCCAGGAAGAGCGCCAAACCGATCGCCATGTGGTTCACAAGCCCGAAAAGGGCGATGGGCAGGCCGAGCACGGTTTCCGCCCACAGTATCGCGCGCCCCCACCCCGAATGCAGCGTGGTGTCCGCTTGCTCAACCTCCAATTGCCGGAGGGCGCACTTCCGTTGGAGGTTACGGTAGTCATCCAAGGAATTACGGAGCGCCACCAGAAGGCTGGGATTCAGGTAATTCGTCTGGCGCACCCACTCCGCCACCTGCCGGCTCAAGGTAAATCCTTCCGTGTCCTGTTTCCAGTCGGGCAGGGAACTCCAATCCTCCTGCAATCCGCGCCGCAAGGTTTCCTCGAGGTCGGCGAGGAAGTAATCCACGTCCGCGGGACGAAGCTGAAAAGCATTTTCCTGGAGCCGGGTTCCGAGCTCGGCGGCGAAGGCCCGCTTTTCAGACTCGAGGAGGGTTGACGCAGGCCCTGCGGGCGGGCGATCCAGGGCTGATTCCACATAAATCAAAATCTCGCGCGAAGGAGCGCCGGACTCCGGCAGAAAAAAATGCACGGGATGGACCGCCACGCGCCGTCCCGGATGCTGAATTTCCGCGCGCCACGCGAGTGACGCGGCGGCAGCAGCCAATCCCGCGGCGGGATTTTGCGCTGCGGCGTTGGAAT
>JASHSC010000228.1 GCA_030036915.1 Terriglobia bacterium | reverse complement strand
TTGCCGGCGACCGTCGAGGGAACCAGAAGCCGGCGGCCGTTATACTCGATCGCGAACAACGGCTGCCCAGGCGCGACTTGTTTGCCGATGGTCGGCACGGTGATCCGGCCGATGGGTCCTGCCACGTAGGCAAGAAACGGATCGGCGCCAATTTTCAACCGCCCCGCACGACCTTCCCGGGACCAGGTGTGAGCGTTGGAAAGGCCGACGCCTTCGGGGATTCTCCACATGGCATCGGCCGCAGGGACGGCTTGGACAACTGCCCGGCTGGCCCGTGCAGCCTGCCAGGCTTTCCATTTTTCTATGCTCAGGTCGGTCAGTATCAGGCTCACGAACGTGAAGGCTACGAAGATTGCGACCATGATGACCCTCCTGTACAACGGGCTCCTTGAAATCTGGACACGACTACGAGAGCAACATTTCCCGCACGAATTTCTCCCATTCTGGTTCGGGGACCAGTTTCAGGATATCGTCAACGGCGTGACCTCCATCCTGAAGCCGCGCTTCCGAGCCGGGATTGAGGCGTGTGTGGAGCGAGCGCGCGGATTCCTCCATCCAGCGCTGCGCCAGGCGGTCGTGGAGCAGATTCTTCATGTTGCCCTCCACGCCTGGAGCATCGACGGTCATGAGCCAGCCGGCGCCGTAAGGGTCGCGATGAGCCAGAGACGGGTCACGCAGAATTTCGGGATTGACGTCGATGACCTCGCCCTCAATGGGGGAGAGCATGTCAAAGCGATGGTCGCCCCGGGCAATTGTCCAGCCGCGCTCGCCTTGACGCAGCCAGCGGCCACGCGACGGCAGATCGATTTGATCAATCGTGCCAACCAGGCGGGCGGCGAAATCGTCCAGGCCCACGCGCACGCGGCGGGGCGATTCCTTCGACGCCCAGGCATGACCCATGTGGTAGGCAAGGGTGGCGGGTGTTTGAAACCCACCCACGATGTTCATGGCAGCGATTGGGCTCGGCTCCCGCACTTTCGGTCCCATTGGCGTGGCTGCGACGCGGTCCGCGAGCCGCTGCTCCACGAAGTAGTCAAACGCAACGAACAGAACAAACATTGCTACAACCAGGATGAGAACCATGTGCCACCTCGCGATGTTCCGCCACCTTCCTGCGAAGCGGACCACTCGAACTTCAACCTGAGTAAAGGCAGGTGGCAACCCATATTCGGCAGCAAAGAAGTGCATACTGGATGGAGGGCAAGGGCAATGGACCGTGAGCGTTAGAGCAAATTATTCGTGCGGAAAAAGAAGCGAACAAATGGACTGAATTCGGGGCCTCTGTTGCAATTCTATGCAGTGATTTTCACTGGGTTCCGTCAATCCGACGCTTAGGGCCTGAATTCATTCGAGAAGTTCAACCGTTGTACAACACAACACCTCATGATCAGAAATTCAACAAAGAATGGATCGTGACTCGACGCGGATCGACGAATGCAGTCTTGTGAAGAAAGGGACAAAGCCCCACTGAAAGATGCTTGACGCTAGCGGATTTCGGGCATTCTGATCACGCGGTGTGACAGTCGTGTCTCAAGCATACGCATGCAATCCCGGCAGCAGGTAGGTGACGCCGAAGAATGTAAACATCACAATCCCGAACCCCAGAATGGCGAAGTAAGCGGAGCGGCGGCCCCGCCAGCCGCGCGTGAGCCGCATGTGGAGGTATCCGGCATAGGTCAGCCAAGTGATGAGCGCCCAATCTTCCTTCGGATCCCAACTCCAATACGCCCCCCAGGTGCGATTGGCCCAGTAAGCGCCGGCGATAATCATGAACGTCAGCAGCGGGAAGGAAATCGCCACGGTCCTGTAGATCAGATTATCCAGCGAGTCACGGCTGGGCAGGTAGGCGGAGATGGAATTATATTTCCAATCCAGCACAATCGCGGCGAGTGCAGCAATCAGGGTCATGGCCACGCCCGCGAGCAGGAAGGGGCTGTTGGCCAGCCGCACTTCAAACCCTTCAGCGTATTGGGGCAGGTAATAAGGGCCGTCATTTACCTTCACAAGCAACAAAGCCATCGCCACCACTTGGGTGGCAAGGGTCGCCAGAAACGAGCCCATGGCCAAATGATCCCAGCGCTCGGGGAAATCCGAGAATCGCATTGCGAGGTTCAAAATCAAGCTACCAAGGGCGAGCACCAGGACGATGACAAACGGCCAGCCCAGCGAATCTAGTGGCACCATCAGGGGTTGCCGCGGGCCGACCATGACCTTCGCCCGCGCGGCTGGGTCCCAGGCGGCCAGCATGAGCGCCATGCTGCCGTTCACGGACGTGGCGACGATGGTTCCGTATACGCCAATCACAAGCGCCGAGCACCAACCCAGGAAGGATTGGGGCGCCACACCGTCCTTGATCAGGTAGAGAAGCGCCACTGCAAACGAAATCGTAAATCCCGCATAGCTGAGCATGGCCAGTGTCACATGAATCTGCAGCCAGGTGGATTGCAGCGCCGGCACAAGCGGATGGATTTCGCTCGGCAAAACCTGCATCAGGATCAGCGCCAGCGCGGCGATGGGCAGCGTGATGGCTCCGAGCGCGGGCAGCTTGAGTCTCCACTCCGCCACCGTGTTGAACACCACCACCGCCCAGGAGAAAACCAGCACCATTTCATAAATGTCGGAGAGCGGCGCGTGGCCGGAGCTCGCCCAGCGCGCGAGGATGGCCACAGTGTGGAGTATCAATCCGCAGCGGGCGAACCACCTGGCGCGCTCGTACAAATCCGTCTGGCGCCAAGCCGCCGAGGTCCCGTACAACACCGAAGCGCCGAGGTAGGCGATGAGCGCCACAAACAGGAATTTCTCACCAGCCGTTTCACCGGACCACCACCCTTCATCGCCAATCAAATGCGGAACGGAGATCGCCAGCAGGGTGAACGACCCTACGCTGACGATCAGTGAAGTCCAGCTTGCCGCGCTCAGGCGGCTGTGCTCCGACGTCTGAGTCATTGCTTTTGCCATGGTTCATTTCTCCCAATGGTTTCAGTTTTCTCTGCGCGCCGTCCGCGCCGGTGGATCTGAACCGCTTACGCCGCTTGCTGGTTTTTCTCCTCTGCGGCACTCACCGCAGCCAGGGCGGATTCCACCCGTCCGCTCAATTCTTGGAATTTCCGCTCAAAATTTTCACGATACTTGCTGGGCTGCCCACCCAGCAGCAAGACTGGTTGCCCCTCACGGTTTTCCGACACGATGCCCCAGATTCGAATGTGGGAAAGGTACAAGGCCATCATCAAACCGGCGGTCAGGAGCAGGCAGCCGATCCAAATCAGCCATTGCCCGGGCTCGTGCGCCACTTGCAGGCCGGTCGACACGTCCATTTCCACGCTCACCATGCGGAAGCTGACGCCGGTATCGTTGGGTGAAGTGATTTCGGTCGACTTCGGCATGATCCAGGCATTGCTGAGGCCGATGCCGGGGCGAGCCACCTGCAGGTGAATAGCCGGATTTCGCGGCTCCATCGAGCGGCTGCTGATTTCATTTCCCTGCAGGACGAAGTCGGGCAGGAAATCAATCAGCCCGACCACGGCGCCCTGACCGCCCAGTGGCACCGGATGACCAGGAAACAGCGTCAGCACCTGGCGGCGCGCAACTCCGTTCTCCGCCCAACTCGCTTCCATCACCAGCCTGCGGGGAATTCCCGATGGGGTGTAAGAGGCTTGGAAAAATCGCACACCCTTGTAGGTGAGCGGGTCGTTCACGTGAATCCTTTTCTGCGCCATCACGCGACCGTTTTCCAATACGGCGAGCTGGCTCCAGTATTGCCGTGGCGAGCCGTCCGCGTAGGCATCCATGCCGGTGGCGTCGCAGCGCAAGGTGAAATCGAGTTGGCGGTTTGCGCCCGGCGTGGTCAGCGGCTCGACCACGTCGGTGCTACTACCGGGCCGCAGCCTGATGAATCCCTTGAAACCGTGTGATCCGTCGATCATCGCTCCGGCAAAGATGATCAGCAGGCTGGAATGGACAATGTAGGGAGCAAGGCGCACCAGCCGGTGCTTTTCAATGTAAAGGGTGCCTTGGGAGAGAATCTCCTGCCGCGGTGGGTAACCGCTCCTGACCAACTTAAGAATGGCGAGCCGCATGGCTTGGTGCGGGGTGTGCGGCCCAAGCGGGATTTCCCGCTGGAAAGGCAGAGCGCGAATGAAAGCGGCGTCGGCGAGGAAATGGGGCCGCGCGTAGAAGCGCCACACTTGCGGGAAGCGCTCAATGGAGGCCAATGTGATGTTTGCACCCAAAAGGCCCAGGAGCAGAATGAACCACCACGTGTGGAAGACATCAAATAGGCCGAGGGCATTTAGCAGGCTCACCACCTGTGGGGCGTAAACTTGCTCGATTTGACCTTCCTCGGCCATGGGCCGCTGGAGAATGAAAGTTCCCAGTATCGTGGCCGTAGACAGCAGTCCGAGCAGCCACAATCCGAACCGCAACGAGCCGAAGAATTGCAGGAACTTGTCGAGACCGGAACGACAATTAGTCATGTAATACTCCGTTTCATGCATCCCGTGCCTTCTAACTGCAGCGCACACTCCTGCTGAGCATCTCTATTGCCGATTTGGCAAAAATGTCTGGAATTCTTGATCGCTTGAAAATGGACGCGAATTCGGGCGGACTATCCCGCAGGGTAGGGATAAGGACCGGGCAGCGACGCCATCTGGGGGCAAAACTCGCAGGCAATTGGGTGTAGAGACCCAATTCTTGGGGAGAACCCGCAATGCTGTTATCGTCCCCGGAATCTTAACGACTTCCAGCTATCCGAGAATGGAACCAAAAATGCACATAAGGAAGGCAGCTGTAAGACTAACGACTGGATTTTGGGAGGACACCATGAAGGCATTTACAGATTTTCAAGGTCCGGTGGGAGTCAGGGAGATTTCTGGGAGCCATGGGCCGGTCACTCGACTGAATGACGAAGTTACTCCCGTTGAGGTTAAGCCCACATTTACGCTGACATTCCCGTTCGGAACCTCCATGCGGGAAATCAATGACGCGGTAATAATGCGGGTTCTGCAATATGCGCATAAGAACCGTCTGCGAGCGGCGGAACTGCTGAAGATTAATCCTCGGACAATTCGTCGCCACCTGGGAAAGAAGGGCGCTGCCAGCCCTGCCGCCAAAGCGGCCTAGTTTCCTGAGCTGGCCAACAGTTTGGCTCGGATAATCCTCCGCAAGAGGCGCCGCGGCCCGCTGTCACTGCGCGATTCGACCTCATGCTTTGGAGTTAATCAGCGCTTTCTTCCCGGTCTTGGGCATCGAATCGCGCTTCCGAAGCTTCACACTGTCTCCCTTGCGTAATTTAACTTTGTCACGTACGTGCTTCGAGTGATTTTCAAAAGCGCTTTTGAACCGGCGCCTCGCAGTTGCCCACTTTGGGTTATGGCCTCACGCCACTTCGTGCAATCCTGCTCGTAACGAAGGTTTGAAAATCCTTGTCATCCACGGGCATATCCCCGCATCGATGCAAGACATGTGTTCTTAGCGGGTTCCAAAGGCTGTGGCTTGATGGAAACAAAATTGCTCTATTTGTCCGTGTATGCGTCGCATCACGGATTCGACATCAAAACTCAGCCTTTATGAAGCGGGAGACTCCGCCGATTTGAGGATCCTATTGATCACGGGGGACTTGCAGGTTCGCCGGTCATTCAATCAGATGGGGATTCAAACTGGTGACCGCGTCCGAGTGCTGCACCGCGCTCCGTTTGGCGGACCCCTGGTGGTTGACAATCAGGGCTCGCATGTGGCCATTGGCAAGCAACTGGCGGAAAAAGTTCGAGTCGAAATCTTGTCGTGAAAATCGCACTGGTCGGCCAACCCAATTCGGGCAAAAGCACGCTGTTCAACGCGGTGGCCGGCTACCGTTCGCTTACCTCAAATTTTGCCGGCACCACCGTGGAATACACGCACGGACAGGCACGCCTGGACGGCGAAGTGCTCGACCTGGTCGACCTGCCGGGCATTTATTCGCTGGCGTCGTGCGCGGCGGTGGAGAAAGTCACGCGCGACTTCTTGCTGAAGGGCAATTGGGACGTCATCGTCAACGTCGTG
>JASHSC010000227.1 GCA_030036915.1 Terriglobia bacterium | reverse complement strand
CGCTCGACCAGCGCCATGGCGAGGGCATCGCCCATCGCCAGGGAGGCGGCGGTGGAGGCGGTGGGCGCGAGATTCAGCGCGCAAGCCTCTTCTTCGACGCTGACATCCAACGCCACGTCGCTCGCCTTGGCCAGCGTGGAGCGCAGATTGCCGGTTAGCGCCACGATGGGAACGCCCAGCCGTTTGACCCTCTCGAGGATCCCCACCAGCTCTTCCGTCTCGCCGCTCGACGAAATCGCCAGCAGGACATCATCACGCACCAGCATCCCCATGTCGCCGTGCAGGGCTTCGGCCGCGTGCAGAAACACCGAGGGCGTACCCGTGCTGGCAAGAGTGGCCGCGATCTTCCGACCTACGAGCCCCGATTTGCCGATGCCGGTCACCACCACACGCCCACCGCAAACGAACAGAAACTCCACCGCGCGCTCGAAGCGGTCGTCCAATCGCGCCAGCAGGCTTTCGATGGCGCGCGCCTCAATCCGCAGCACGCGCCGCGCGGCCGCCAGGCTGGAGGAGATTTTCTTCGCCGCCCTCATCTCACTCTTTCTCCCATTTCCGCACCAGCAAGGCGATTTGCACCAGGCGCGCGGCAAGCTGCGGGAATTGATCGAGGCGCAGCGCGTTGGCGCCGTCCGAGAGGGCCCGCGCGGGCTCGTCGTGTACTTCCATGAACAATCCATCTACCCCGGCGGCTGCGCCGGCGCGCGCCAGGGGCTCAATAAACTCCGGTTGGCCTCCGCTCGCTTTGCCCTGCCCGCCCGGAAGCTGCACCGCGTGTGTCACGTCCAGCACCACGGGATAACCCAGCTTGCGCATAATGGCGAACGACCGCACATCCACCACCAGGTTCTGGTATCCGAAGGAGGTGCCACGCTCGGTGAGAATGATTTTCTCGTTTCCCGTACTGGCGATTTTCTCGATCACGTGCGCCATGTCCCCCGGAGAGAGGAATTGCCCCTTCTTGACGTTCACGGCGCGCCCCGTCCGCCCGGCTTCCAGGAGCAAATCGGTCTGCCGGCACAGGAAGGCGGGAATTTGAATCACGTCTGCCACTTCCGCCGCCGGGCCCACCTGCGAAGTTTCATGGACGTCGGTGAGAACAGGCAGCCCCGTGCGCTTCTTGATTTCGGCAAGGATGCGCAGTCCTTCCTTCAGGCCCGGCCCGCGATAGGACTCCAGTGACGACCGGTTCGCCTTGTCATAGGACGCCTTGAAGATAAGTGGAAGGCCCATTTCCCGCGCCGTGCCCGCCAGCCGCTCGGCGATCATCAACGCGTGAGCGTCGCTTTCAATCACACAAGGCCCGGCGATGATAAAAAGGTCCGCGCCGAGTCCGAGATCGATATTTCCGACAGAGAATTTGCGCTGCTGGATCATGAGTGAGGCGGCGGCCGATCGAAAGCCAGTATGATATCGCCTTTGCTCCCTCCTCTCCAAAATGAATTCGCCTGCCTTGACATTGCGGCAAGCCAAGTATAGCTTTTGAAAATATGGGCGGGGCGGCTGTGCAAAGGGTGGCGGAGCCGGGTGAGGTTCTCCACCGCTTCTACGCGACGCTTCTCAAGAGCTTCGGACCGCAGGGATGGTGGCCGGCGAGGACTCGCTGGGAAGTGGTTTGGGGCGCGATTTTGACACAGAACACCACCTGGCGAAACGCCGCGTTGGCACTGAAAAACCTCCGAAGGGCGGGCCTCCTTGCCCGTCGCGCCTTGCAGCGCGCGAGCCTTAGGGAAATCGAGTTGCACGTTCGGCCCGCGGGATTTTACCGGCAGAAAGCGCGCACTCTGCGCTATTTTACTGGCTGGATCGAGAACGCGCATGGAGGTTCTTTAAGCTCGATTTTCAGGCAGGGCGTGCAGCGCGCCCGCGCGCAACTTCTCGCGCTGAAGGGCATCGGCCCTGAAACTGCCGACGCCATTTTGCTCTACGCCGGGCAGCAGCCGGTTTTCGTGGCGGACGCCTACACACGCCGCATCCTCTCGCGCCACCAACTTCTGCCCCCGGCGGCCGGCTACGCCGCTGCGCAGCGATTTCTTCACCAGCATCTGCCGCCCGACGCGCCGTTGTTCAACGAGTTTCACGCCCTGCTGGTGGAGACTGCCAAGCGTTTTTGCCACCGCAACGTGGCGCATTGTGAGCAGTGCCCGTTGGGGCCATTCTTGGAGAAGCCGAATGATCATTCCCGAAAACCAACGGTAACTATGAGCTGCGGGCTATCGACTGTAAGCTGATTTCCATGAAACTTGATTCCGAGCGTCGCGGCAAAATCTACCTGATCGTCCTCTCGATTCTCGTCCCGATTCTCTTTCTGCTGGGATGGATGCAGGCATCATTGAACTTGCCCTTCATTCGCCCCATCACGCCGGAACAGACCATTTGGCTGCTCATCCTCTCCACGGTCATTTTCCTTGCCTTCGTAATCTTCGCGCTCATCCTGCTGCGCATCCTGCTGAAGCTCTATATCGAGCATAAGCAGGAGCAACTAGGGTCACGCTTCAAGACGAAAATGGTGGTGGCTTTCCTGGGGCTCTCGCTGGTCCCGGTCATCTTTCTATTCATTTTTGCCTACGGCCTGTTGAATCGGACCATCGACAAGTGGTTCAGCGTTCCGCTTGATTTGATCGGGCGCGATTCGCAGGAGTTGGTGCGCCAGCTCGAGCTGCAAGCCATGCAGCGCGCTGACCACATCTCGAGCTTTCTGGCCCAGGATGAAGCCCTGATTCAGGCCATGGAGGCTCGCGACACGCCACATGTGGCGCGCATGGTGACGCAGGAAGTGGCCGCCGACCCGGGCACCGTGTCCGCCATGTGCTTCGACTCTTCCGGGCAACTGCTGGCGCAGGCGGGCGACCCCTGGCCCGACCCCGCGGTGATCGTCCGCTATTTCCCGCAGATCCTGGGGGGCAAAATTCCTGCCAATGGGCTGACGGGGCGCTGGTCCGCCGGGGAATATGAGCTCTTCATCTCTATTGATCCAATCCTGGGCGATTCGGGCACCCGCCTGGGGACCGTGGCGGGCATCATGCGCCTTCCCTCGAAACTGACCCAGATTACCGGTGAGATTCAGCGCGAAACGCGAAAGTACAATGAGCTGAGCCGCAGCCGCAAGGACCTGAAGCGCATCGACGTTTTGACCCTGGGCCTGCTGACCCTGCTCATCCTCTTCATCGCCACTTGGGCCGCGCTGTTTTTCGCCAAACAAGTCACTGTCCCCATCCAGGCGCTGGCCAACGCCACGCATGAGGTGGCGCAGGGCAATCTCGGCTTTCAGGTTTCCACCCGCGCGGATGACGAGCTTGGAGTGCTGATTCACTCTTTCAATCAGATGACCCAGCAACTCGTCGAAAACCGCCGTGCCATCGAGCAGGCGTCCCGGAACCTTCAGGAAGCCAACCGCCAATCAGAAGAGCGCGGAAACACGATGGAAGCCATTCTGGAGAATATTCCTACCGGTGTGGTTTCGTTCGATCCTCAGGGACAGATTACGCGATTGAATTCCACCGCCGAGCGCATGTTTGGCCGGCAGGGTGGTCCATCGCCCTTAAGTCTTACCGATCTCTTCTCGGGGGACGATTCCCGGGAGATTGCCCGCATGTTCCGCCGCGCAGCGCGCCAGGGAGTAGTGGCGCAGCAGATGGAATTGGACATGGGCGGGCGCCGGACGTTCATGGCGCTCACCGTTTCTTCCGTCCGCGCCCGGCACGGCCGGGTGGGCTCGGTACTGGTTCTGGAGGATCTGACCGAGGTACTGCGTTCGCAGCGCTCCGCTGCATGGCAGGAAGTAGCCCGCCGAATCGCTCACGAAATCAAGAATCCCCTCACGCCCCTGCAACTTTCCGCCGAACGCATCCAGCGCCTGCTGGAGCGCATTGACGCCGGGTCGCCGGCCCACGATGTGCTTCGTGCCGTGGGCGACAGCGCCAAGCTGATTGGGCGCGAAGTAGGAACACTGAAAACGCTGGTGGATGAGTTCACTTCCTTCGCACGCTTCCCTGCCTCCAAGCCCACGCCCGCGCAGATCAACGACATTCTTCAGGATGCGTTGAACGTATTTGCCGAGCGACTGAACGGCATCACCTTAAGGCACGACTTTTCGCCGGATTTACCCCAGGTGCAGGCCGACCCTGACCAGATGAAGCGCGTAGTTGTGAACCTGATTGACAACGCCGCGGAAGCGATGGAACAGTCGCTGCGCAAGGAGATTTGGGTGCGGAGCTCGCTTGCCACGGACCGCGATGTGGTGGAGATTATCGTGGAAGACAGCGGACCAGGCATCACCCCCGAAGCCAAGGAGCGTCTGTTCCTACCCTACTTCTCCACCAAGCGTTTGGGTACTGGTTTGGGCCTGGCCATTGTCAATCGAATCGTTGCCGAACATCACGGATCGATCCACGTGGAGGAAAACTACCCCACCGGGACCAAGTTTGTGATTGAGCTTCCGGTCGACCGCGCCCTGGTGGCCAATTCCGAAGAGGCCACGGGAACATAGACCGCGCATGAAATTCTCGATCCTCATCGTTGATGACGAGCCTGGCATCCGCGAATCCCTCACGGATGTTTTACAGGACGAAGGCTACCGCGTGGAGTCTGTGAGCAGCGGCGAGGCATGCCTGGAAACGCTCCTGAACCGCAAATATGACATCGTCCTTCTGGACATTTGGCTGCCGGGGCTTGACGGCATCCAGGTGCTTGAGAAAATCCAGGCGCTCGAATCGCCGCCCACCGTCATCATGATTTCCGGCCACGCCACGATTGATACCGCAGTACGCTCCACCAAGTTGGGGGCATTCGATTTCATCGAAAAGCCGCTTTCCATTGATAAGACCCTGCTCACTCTCCGCCATGCGCTTGACCAGTCGCAACTGGCCGCGCAGAATCGCGAATTGCGCACGGAATTGCGCGGCCGCGATCGCATCATTGGCGACAGCGTGCCCATCAAGGCGCTGCGTCAGCAGTTGCAGCTCGCCGCGCCCACTCTGGGCCGCGTCTTGATCTACGGCGAAAGCGGCGTGGGGAAGGAATTGGTGGCCCACGCGCTTCACAATCACAGCCAGCGCGCGGATAAGCCCTTCGTGGAGGTGAATTGCGCCGCCATTCCCGAGGAGCTGATCGAGAGCGAGCTCTTCGGCCACATCAAGGGGTCGTTCACCGGGGCGCTCGAGGACAAGACGGGAAAATTCGAGCAGGCCCACGGCGGCTCGCTGTTTCTCGATGAAGTCGGCGATATGAGCCTACGCACGCAGTCCAAGGTGCTGCGCGTCATTGAAGAGCAGCGCTTCACGCCTCTCGGCAGTGGAAATGACCTGACGGTGGACGTGCGCATCATCGCCGCCACCAACAAGCACCTGGAAGACGAAATTCAAAAAGGGAATTTCCGTGAGGACCTCTTCTACCGCCTGAACGTGATTCCCTTCTATGTCCCCACGCTGCGCGAGCACGCGGAGGACATTCCCACCCTCGCCAACTTTTTCCTGGCCGAGTTTGCGCGTGCCTACGGCCGCCGCCCGAAGCAATTCGCCGAGCCGGCCATGGAAGCGCTGCTCGCCTACCGCTGGCCTGGAAACGTGCGCGAGCTGAAGAACCTGGTGGAGCGGCTGGTGATTATGGTGTCGGGTGAGCGAATCGAGAGGCGGCACCTGCCCGCTTCCCTCCACTCGGACGGCGCGCGCTCCGCGCCACCCGCCAAATTTCCCACCGCAGGATTCTCCAGCCTTCAGGAGGCGCGCACCGCTTACGAACGGGATTACATCCTGCGTACGCTCGATGAGCATCAGGGCAACGTTAGCCGCACCGCAGCGGCCCTGGGCCTTGAGCGCAGCCACCTGTATCGCAAGATGCGTTCGCTGGGAATTGCGGTGGGGACATAGGGTGCATTCTCGTCATGGGCAATCGCAAACCGCCATTCAAGACTCGGAAGTAGAGTTGACAATGTCCCTGTCGCAGCGCGTTTGTAAATATCAATTTACATCACCCACATCCCTCCAGGACAACCTGCTCCCTACGGGTTGAATCGAAAAGGAAGCGATCGATCCCACACTTGCGCAAGGGGGTGCGTGTCATAATGACGAGAGATTTCAAGCTTCCAGCAAAAGCCACCGCTACGGTTGCGGCGTGTTTCCTTTCCGCGTTCCTGCTGAGCCTCGCGCGGGCTCAAGACAAAACCCAGGACAAAGCTCAGGACAAATCTCAGCTTACCGGCCGATGGAATTTCAATGCCGACCAGAGCGATGACGCGAGCCAGCGAATTGCAGACGCGCAGCAAAACAGCCAGCGCCCCACCAACTCCGGAGGGGGCGGTGGTTATCCCGGTGGCGGCGGGGGTTATCCTGGCGGAGGTGGGGGTTATCCTGGCGGAGGCGGATACCCCGGCGGGGGCTACCCTGGTGGCGGCGGTGTGTGGGGCGGCGGTGGAGGACGTGGGGGCATGGGGGGCGGGCGCAATCGCACCGGAAGCACCGTAAGCAGCGAGGAATGGGATCGGCTTGCTGCCAACCCCAAGTATCTGCGAATCGACCAGCGCTCGGACCAGGTGGTGATCATCGACGACTCGGACAATTCCCGCACTTTCTATCCCGATGGCAAGAAGCATGACGACAAGGACCAGGACGGAGCCAAGATAACCACCAAGGCTTCGTGGGAAAGCGATGTCCTAACTGCCGAAACCAAGCTGCCGCATTCCGAGAAGCTGACGGAGACTTTCCGGTTGAACGACGACGGCAAGCAGCTCATCATCGTCTCGCGATTCGAGGCGCCTTCGCTCAATGGGCCGCTCAGCATTCGACGGGTGTACGACCTGAGCAAGCAGGCGGCTCCATCTTCGGCGACACCTTCCAAGTAGAGGTCAAACTGAGGAACCACCCTCTTTGCGATAATCCAACTCCGCGATTATTGCGGCGTTGTCGCGCCACTGCGGCTCGACTTTCACATAGAGTTCAAGGAACACCTTGGGCGGGAAGAGCTTTTCCAATTCCTGACGCGCCTCGGTTCCAATTTCCTTCAGGCGAGACGCCCCGGCGCCAATCACGATGGGGCGCTGCGAGTCCTTCTCCACCACAATCGTGGCGTGGATGCCCGTGATCCCCGCCCCCTCCTCAAACTGGTCAATCATCACCGCGGTGACGTAGGGCATTTCCTGCCGCGTGTGGCGAATGACCTTCTCGCGAATGATTTCGGCGGCCAAAAAGCGCTCTGGCTGGTCCGTGTACTCGTCAGCGGGAAAGTAAGCCGGGCCTTCGGGCAGCCGATTGATGATCGCCGCAAGCAATTCCGGCAATCCCTCGCCCTTCAGCGCTGAAATGGGAAAGATCTCATCAAACCCGTAGAGCTTCGAGTAGTGGTGCATGAGGGGCAGCAGGTCCGGCTTGTGAACGCGGTCGACCTTGTTCAGGGCCAGAATTGCGCGCGGCGAATAATCGTTCAGGAGCTTGATGACGAACTCATCGCCCTTGCCGAATTTCTCGCTTGCATCCACGATCAGCACGGCCAAGTCGCGGTCCGCAAGCGCCTGGCGAACGTAATTCATCATCTGCTCGTTCAGTCGCGAGAGCGGCTTGTGCACGCCGGGCGTGTCCATGAAAATCACCTGCGCGTCCGGACGATGCAGAATGCCCAGAATGCGATTGCGCGTGGTCTGGGGAACCGGCGTCACGATCGAAACCTTGGACTCCACCAGCGCGTTCACCAGAGTGCTTTTGCCGGCGTTGGGGCGGCCGATGATCGCCACGAATCCCGATTTGAATGGGACAGTGTCAGACATGGCGGGGATTGGGTGCGGGCGGGCGGGGCGGGACTTTCATTCGAACCTTCAGGACCGTGCGTTGATTGGCTTCCACCACCTCAAACGTCAAACCATGACTCTGAACTTTCTCACCGGCCGCAGGCACGTGGCCCAGTTGGTTCATCACCAGGCCGGCGACGGTGGAATAGTCGTTGCCTTCGAGTGGAACGTGTACTTCACCGGCCACCTGCGCGATTTCCGCGTGACCGGACAGCAGATAACTCGACGGTGATTCCCGAACGATGTCGCGCGCGTGCGGCTCAACCTCATCGCGGATTTCACCGACGATCTGCTCCACCAGGTCTTCAATGGTGATCAGCCCCGAAACGCTGCCATACTCGTCGATCACTATGGCCATTTGCGTCGTGGTCTGCTGCAATTCCTTCATCAGGTCGTGAATGGGCTTGGTTTCCGGAACAAAGGGTACGGGGCGCACCAAATCGCGGAGCCGCACCCGCTGCTGTTCCTCGGGCGCGAGTTCTATCAGGTCGCGCACATTGACGAAGCCCTCAATGCGGTCCAATTCGCCCGAATAAACCGGGTAGCGCGTCATGCGCTTGGCGCGGAAGAGCGCGCGCAGGTCCTCAATGGAAGAGGTTACCTCGATGGCGGCGACTTCATGGCGCGGCGTCATGACTTCGCGAGCCAGCTTGTCGCCGAAATTCACCACGGATTTCATTAGCTCGCCCTCGCCTTTTTCGATGATGCCTTCCTCCTCGCCGGTGGCGATCAATTCCGCGAGATTCTCCCCCGGCGAAGGCACTTCCGGCGCCGGATCCGCGGGCTCAAGCAATTTCCGGATGGTGGTGGAAATCAGGATGGGGAAAGTAAGGGGCAGCGCCCAGAAAACCACCGTGCGCAATTCCCTTTCCCAACGCTCAAGGATCACCTCCGGCTCGTCGTGCCGCGCCACCAGGAGAAAGGGAATGAGCTGGTCGGCAATCGCCACGGACGCAAGCACAATCACCAACGCCGTGCCCAGATCGCTCCAAAAGTGGTTGGGCCGGCGCCAAATCAGCAGACCCGCGAGTCCCACCGCGAACAGGTGCATGGCGGCGCCGTGCAAGGCGGAAATCGATACGCCCACGCGCTCGCGATTGGGGCGCATTCGCCCGCCCTCGCTCGGCCCGAAAACTTTCCGCGCCCCCACGGGCGTCAATTGCCGCATCAAGAGGCGAAGATAAGATGCAACCGATCCCAGCGTCAGCCAAACCGCCAGCACCGCCGCCCAAATGATCGTGATCTCGAGCTGTGCATTCATAAAATCGAAAATCCGGGCGCCCGATTCGGGGATCAGTGGCCTTTGCTTCCAGGGTCGTCGGCGATCCCCAATCGCTCACGAAGTTTCAATTCCAGCGCCACCATTTCGCCTTTATCCCGCTCGTGGTCATACCCGAGAAGGTGAAGCAGGCCGTGAAGAATCAGCCAGCGCATTTCGTTGAGCGTCGAATGCCCTTCCTCGGCGGCGTTGCGCCGGGCCATCTCAACCGAGATCACCACATCGCCGAGGAAATTGGAAATCCCGCGCACCTCGCGCCGCCGCTTGCGGGGCCGCGCCTTCCGTCCTTCCACCTTGGCCACTTCCTCCCACGGAAATGAAAGCACATCCGTGGCTTTATCCTTCCCGCGAAACGTGGAATTCATCCCGCGAATGGACTCGTCATCAACAATGCAGACGTTGAATTGCATGTTCCCGAGCCGCATCCTCCGCCGGAGACTTCGCACGAAGCCCCGCAAGGCAGCAGGGCTGATTTCAAAGCGTCGCTGGAGATTGATCACCATGAAAGACAGTGGCCAGCAGCGCCCGATCGTGGTCAGCAGTTGCCGGTACGCAACCTACCCAGCCACTGGCCGCTCATCACTCACTCTCTCCCCATTTGTCTTGGCGGCCCGCGCCAGGTCATAATCCTCATACGCTCGGATAATCCGCTGCACCAGGCTGTGCCGCACCACGTCGCGCTCGGTGAAATAGATCAGGCTGATGCCGGGAACTTTGCCCACCACCTCCACGGCTTCCACCAGTCCCGAGCGCCGGCCGTTGGGAAGATCGATTTGCGTCACGTCGCCCGTGATCACGGCCTTGGAATTGAACCCCAGGCGGGTGAGGAACATCTTCATCTGCTCGCTCGTGGTGTTCTGTGCCTCATCGAGGATTACGAAGGCGTCGTTCAGCGTGCGCCCGCGCATGAAGGCGATGGGTGCAATCTCGATGACGTTCTTTTCGATGTAGCGGTCCACGCGGTCAGGGTCCAGTACGTCGTAGAGGGCGTCGTAGAGCGGCCGCAGATAGGGATTCACCTTTTCCTGGAGCGTACCGGGCAGAAAGCCCAGACGCTCACCCGCTTCCACCGCCGGCCGCGCCAGAATGATCCGGCTGACTTCCTTGGAGAGCAGCGCGTCCACGGCCATGGCCACGGCGAGATAGGTCTTGCCGGTGCCCGATGGTCCGATGCCGAACACCATGTCGTGCCGCTCCATGGCATCCACGTAACAGCGCTGGTTCAGGCCTTTGGGCGCAATCGACTTCTTGCCCAGGCTGCGCGGGCGCCCCGCCTCCGTCAATCCCTTCAAACTCGCGTTCGGATCCTGACTGATGATGCGCAGAAATCCCTCGATTTCGCCGCTCTCGAAACGGGCTCCGCCCTCCACCAGGCCGGCATACTCTTCCACTAGCCGCTGCGCCCGGCGCACGTTCCCTTCCTCTCCTTCAATCTCCAGCGACTCATCACCCAAGTGCGCCGAAACCTGGAAGCAGCGCTCCAGCAGTTTCAGATTGCCGTCGTAGGTTCCGACGAGTGCGGGAACACCTTTACGGATTTTGACACTGGTTATCATAGAGCTCGAAGTCTGGGACACGCCTCCATTCTAAGATGTGCATGGCGCTGGTTTCGGCAGATTGCCGGCGGCAGGCATTCGTGGTAGGTGAATCGCCGTTCATTAAGACCAAACGATGCTAACCGACCGATTCATGAAAGTCAAGGTGCGGCGTTCGGAGAAGTGTAGGCCTACACAAGCGTTCGACGAGCCCTGGACGTGCTGTGGCAGCACTTGCGGGTCGGATTCCCGAAAATACCCCTCAAATTGCAGGTAACACGCTCATTATCAATGAGATTGGAGAAATATTGACTAATACTCTGTCTTTTCAATAACATCGTGGGTTCCGAAGCTTTGCCTTTTTTCCGATCCTTTGTTTTCAGTAAGATTCCTGGATTGTTCGTAAAAAAATTGTCCTCCGTCGGGCCGCTGACCGGATTTTCGAAAGATAAAGCTTCAGCCGCTCCTTCTCGGGAAGCTCGCATTCCGTCGCTACTTGGGCCAAATTGCGGAATGCGTCCAGCCGGGCCATGTCCGGAGTGAGCAGGGCGCGAGCCG
>JASHSC010000226.1 GCA_030036915.1 Terriglobia bacterium | reverse complement strand
CAGGCGCCCTCGAAATACGCTTGTGAAACCATGCGCCACCCCGTCTACTGGGACGATTACGGCGGGTACTATCGCGAGCACGGCTTCAAGGAAGACGGATACGCAGCCTATGAGGACGTCATTGTAGGCGTGGCGGAAGACGCCAGGAAGCACGGCCTGTTGATCGGAGGATATGAGGTGCAGGATTCTGATCAACTCCGCTACGACGAAGGTCTGTTTGAGCCGCGCGACGATCTATTTCCCCATGGTCTTGCGGCGCTGCATGCGCGTTTGGGCGTTCCGCTTGAGGCCTATCTCTGCTGGCTCGCGCCTGGAGGTCCTTACCGCAAAAAATATCCGTACATCGAAACTCCTCCGGGTTCAGTTCTGGGGAAATCGATGGGCGATGTGTTTTATTCGCTCGATTACTGGCAGGACACGGCTGCGAAGCTGGTTTCCTGGGGGGACGTGATCCTTCAGCACAATTACCTGAACGTCTACGAGGGGAATCCTGTGATGATGGCCGGCATCGATCGCATGGACATGTACTTCAAGAACATGGCGAAGGCGCTGGGGGAAAAAGGGATCAAGATGCAGTACTGCATGCAACTGCCGCGCAACATTATGGAATCGACCGAGAACCCCATCGTGATTTCCGTGCAGGGAACGCACGACCATCACGCTCCCATGACTGAACCCAAGCCCACCCATTCGAGCGATGATGTGTTTGCCTGGAAGCACCTCATGTTTACAGATGCCTTTTACGGTGCCGTGGGCCTGTGGCCTTCGCGCGACAACATTCAGACCGAGGGCGACCCGAATGCCTGGGAAGATATTCTGATGGCCGATCTCGCGGGCGGTGAGATTCAGCTTGGACACCGCATCGGCGAATGCAACTTTGCTCTGGTCCGCAAAACCTATCGGGAAGGCGACGAGCTGATTCTGAAGCCGGACCACCCCATCGTTCCCCTCGACCGATGTTACCTGGAAGGGTGCGCTGTCGGCTTTACCTATTCGGAACGGAACGGCGAGAAGTGGTTTTATGTGCTGAGCCTTCCCCCCTCAGGCGCGCTCGATGCGATGCGCCTCGCCGATTTGAAACTGACCGGCCGAAGGGTGGTCTACAATTTCGACACGGGTGTCGCAGAGGTGATGGACGCCGCCTCGCTGTTGAATCTCCAAACCCACGCCAAGCATGAGTATTTCGTGGTCGCGCCGGTTTTAGCGAACGGCATGGCGGTGATCGGTGATACCACGAAATTTGTCACCATGGCGGACCAGCGCATTGCCTCCGTGGAAGCAAGCTCGCAAAACCTGCGCGTGGGCGTCACCGCGAATCAGGATTGGAATCCCATCATCGTCGGATACGCGGAGAAATCTCCGGCGGGCGCGGAATCTGGCGGCGTGAAGCTCGACGAGGTTGCCTCTCCTGATCGGCTGAGGTCCGCGAAGTCCGGATGGTTCTATGACCCGCTCACGCAGCTCTGGTCCGTCAAGATTGATTTCGCGGGAGCGGAACGGATGGAGACTCGGACCTTCACAATCCACTGAATTGCCGGACGAACGCCGCGTCATCACCAGGCCGGCGTGAATCACGACAGGGGGCAGGCGCAAATGCAGCTTCGAAAAGATCCCATCTCGTTGAATTGGGTGGTGCAGGAAGACAGTGAAACCACCTGGCCGAAGCTTGACGTTTGCCCATTTTGTCCCGGGCAGGAAGCCTTGACGCCGCAAACGCTCTACTCGCACACGGATCAGCGGGGAGGGTGGCAGGTGCGTGTAATTCCTCACGTGCGCCCTCTCTATCGCATTGAAGGCGCGCCGCAGCGTGCGGCGGAGGGCCTCTACGATAAAATGCGTAGCCTGGGTGCGCACGAAGTGGTGATCGAAACTCCCGATCACAACCTTCGACTGCCGCTGGAGAGCGATGAAAACGTGGCTCAGGTGCTGCGGGCATTCGTCGCCAGGTTGGTGGACCTCAAGAAGGATCACCGCTTTCGCTATGTGAGCGTCTTTCGGAATCAAGGAAAGCTGGCAGGGCAGGAACCCGATCATCCCCACTCACAGATCAGCGCTACACCGTTTATTCCCCGCCGCGTCGTTTACGAACTCCGCTCGCTTCAGCGCTACTTCACTCTGAAGGAGCGATGCCTGCTCTGCGACATCGCCCAGCAAGAAATCAACCAGCAAGTGCGTACCGTGGAGTGGGACGATCAATTCGTTGCGTTTTGCCCTTTTGCCTCGCGCGCGCCCTATGAGGTTTGGATTCTACCCCTCCAGCACCACCACACTTTTGAGGAGGATATGACGAGTTGGGACCGCCAGCTTCACTTGGCTCGATTTCTGAAGAACGTGCTGTTGCGGCTAGAATCGGTGGCGCAGGATTACCACCTTATTCTGCACACCACACCCAATCTGAAGTCGCAGTCCGAGCGCAAGGACCTTTGGCGCACGTTGTGCGAGGACTTCCATTGGCACATTGAGTTGGTGCCCGTTTACGTGTCCACCTCGCCTTCCTATTTCCTCAAAGAGGTGTACTACAATTCCGTGCTGCCCGAGCGCGCCGCAGAGGAATTGCGTAAGGTGAATCTTGACCAGATCGCGCAAAAACCGCGTTGAGGCGCTTCGCCACGCCTTTCGGCCCGGGCGCATCAGCCGGGGATTTAATACGTGCTTTCGCGCTTGCATCTCCACCCGCGCTTGAATAACCTCTCGGGGGGACAAAGTATTCGTCCGGAGGGACACCCAGAACATGAGAATCCAGCGCCTCACCAGGATGGCCGTGGCGGCAGCCATGGGATTTGCATCTCTCTGCTCCGCGAGTCTTTTGGCGGAGAAAAAGCCGAAGGAGGCGCCTTCCGCGGTCAGCGCGGCACCCCCGGCTACCTCACCGGCAATTCCCGACCTGGAGTTCATCACCCGGCTGAGGCAGGAAGAGTTCGAGCACAGCCAGGTGATGGATATCATGAGCCATCTCACTGACGACATTGGCGCGCGCTTGACGGGTTCCCCCAATATGAAGAAAGCCAATGAGTGGACGCGCGACCAGTTCACGCAATGGGGAATGGTGAACGCCCACCTGGAGCCCTGGGGCACGTTCGGGCGCGGCTGGGCTTACCAGCTTTGCGAAGTTCGCATGGTTGCGCCCGACTACATGCAGTTCATGGCCTATCCTGAAGCCTGGACGCCGGGAACGAACGGCTCTCTGCGCGCTGAAGTGGTGCGAGTGATCGCCTCAACCAGCGCCGACCTTGAAAAATACAAAGGCAAACTCGCCGGCAAGATCGTGTTATTCGGCGAGACCCGGATCCCCGACCCCAGTGACAAGCCGCTGTTCCACCGCAATGACGATGACGATCTCGCCAAAACCGCCCTCTTCGAGCCTCCGTCTTTCCCTGGAGCGCAGCAGCGTCCGGGCGGCCCCGGCAACGCCCGCGCGGAGTTAATTCAGCGTTTGAGATTCCAACAGGAGCTGCCCAAGTTCCTGGAGGATGAAAAGGTGGCCGCGGTGCTTGACATCACGCGTCTGCCCGGCGAAGACGGCACGTTGTTTGTGCAATCCGGAGGCAACTACGAGAAGGGCAAGACGATCACCGTTCCGCGCGTCACCGTTGCCGTGGAAAACTTTGGCCGCGTGGCTCGCCTGATCGACAAGAAAATTCCAGTGGAAGTGGAAATGAACGTTGAGACCGCGTTCTACGACGACGATGACAAGGCGTACAACACGCTGGCCGAAATCCCCGGCACGGATCCCAATCTCAAGGACCAGGTCGTAATGCTGGGCGGGCACCTGGATTCCTGGCATGCGGGCGAGGGTGCCACAGACAACGGGGCGGGCTCTGCCGTGGCGATGGAATCCGTGCGACTGCTCGAGAAGCTGGGCGTCCAGCCACGCAGAACCATTCGCATCGTGCTTTGGTCAGGCGAAGAGGAGGGGCTTTTCGGCTCGCGCGGCTATGTGAAGGAGCACTTCGGGTCTCGGCCGGAATCCAGCCGTGGGGAGAACCAATTCCTGCCCGCGTTCATGCGTCCGCCCGCAGGTCCGCTCGAACTGAAGCCCGAGCAGAAAACTATTTCAGTATATTTCAACCTTGATAACGGCGCCGGCAAGATCCGCGGCATTTATCTGCAAGAAAACGCGCGAGTACGCCCGATCTTCGAAAAGTGGATGGAACCGTTTCGCGACCTGGGCATGACCACGCTGACCATGCGCGACACCGGATCGACCGACCACGTTTCTTTTGACGCGGTGGGGATTCCCGCTTTCGAATTTCTTCAGGACCCTCTGGACTATGGAACTCTGACTCACCATTCGAACCTCGACGTCTATGAGCATATTCGCCCCGAGGATTTGGAGCAGGCGTCGGTAATCATGGCGGGCTTCGTTTATGATGCTGCCATGTGCGACGAGATGATTCCGCGCAAACCAATCCGCCCGGATGATGCCCCCGTCACACCCCGGCAGTGACCTTCGAGTGCGGTGGTACAATTTGATTTGACGCCGGCGGCACAGATTCACATCGAAACATAAACCAGCCGGACGACCGGAGCAGGAGTCCGGCTAAGCGCCGTGGCGGCGCTAGGAAAGAATCAACCCCGGGAGCATAGATGATGCGACGGCGAAGCTTTTTGAAGACTCTGGGCGGCTCGCTGGCCCTGCTTAAATCTTCGGAGACCGGTGCGAGCCCCTCCACGGGCGCGCTCGAGCTTGCGCGAGAAGGGAAATCCACGTACACCATTGCGATTTCACGTGACGCATCGCTATCAGAAAAACATGGAAGCGAGGAACTGCAACGCTTTCTGGAAGAGATATGCGGCGCGCACCTGCCCATCGTTACGGACGCGCAGGAGGCGCATGGAAACCTGATCATCCTCGGAAAGAGCGCCTATCTCGACTCTTTGCCGCTGGAGGTTCCCATTACATCGCTCGGTTCGGAGGGTTTTGCCCTTAAGACGGCAGGCAGCCATCTGGTGATCGCAGGCGGGCGCGAGCGCGGGACCATGTACGGCGTCTACACGTTTCTCGAGAAGTTGGGCTGCCGCTGGTTCGCTCCTGGCGTAAGCCGCATTCCCAAAATGTCGACTATCTCTGTGGCGCCGCTCGACGAAATCGTGAAGCCCTCTTTCGAGTATCGCGAGCCCTTTTTCACCGAAGCCCAGGACCGCGATTGGGCGGCGCGAAACAAGATGAACGGAAATCTAATGGACCTTGACGCCTCGACGGGCGGAAAGGTGGTGTATTCGGGCACCAGTTTTTATGGGTTAATCCCGCCCGAGCAGTACTTCAAGGACCATCCGGAGTACTTCGCGCTCGTCGACGGGCAAAGGCGGAGTGCGGCCGCGCAAATCTGCCTGACGAATCCTGACGTACTTCGCCTGTCGGTTGAAAAGGTGCTTCAGGAGCTTGGCCGAAATCCCAATGCCAATATCTTCCGCGTTGAACAGAACGATTTTTACGGCTGGTGCGAATGCGACAACTGCCGGCGTGTGGAGCAGGAGGAAGGCGGCGCGCATTCCGGGCCAATCCTGCGATTCATTAACGAAATTGGCGCCGCAGTGGCGGACAAGTATCCCGATAAACTGATTCAGACCCTCGCCTATGCGTATTCGGAAGATCCGCCCGCTAAGGTGCGGCCGCTGCCCAATGTACGGGTGCAATTATGCCCGATCGGGGCGTGCCAGTCGCACGCATATGAAAAGTGCCGCTACGACGCCTACATCATGAACAACCTGCGCGCGTGGGCGAAGATTACGCAGGACGCTCTCTATGTTTGGCACTACAACGCCGACTTCTCGCATTACATTCGCCCCTTCCCTGACGTTGGTGAAATTGCCGCGGATGTTCCCATGTGCAAGCGAAACGGAGTGGTGGGACTGTTCATGCAAGGCTCGGTCTCTCCCGGTGGTGGGGGCGACAATGCCGCGCTCAAGTCCTTCGTCATCGCCCGGCTGCTGTGGAACACCCATGTCAACGTCCGGCAGGACATCGAGGATTTCCATCACGCTTTTTACGGACGCGCGGGCCGCCCCATGCTCGAATACTTCGATCTGCTCCAGCGCGTGGTCGACTTTCCTCCCCTGGGACACGGGGACCACTGCTGGTGCTGTAGTTCTCCGCACTTCACCGATGAATTTATAACCCAAGCCCGGCAGTTGATGGGTAAAGCCCTGGTCGAAGCTGATGATAATGCTGTTCGCCGGCGGGTGCGCCTGGCGCAATTGCCGATTGACTACCTGGAATGGGTTCGCGCCAAGAGAATGTTTGTGCGGAATGGGGCTTACGAACCGATCGATCTTGCCGACGCGCGGAACCGGCTCCAATCATTAATCGGCAATGCGCGGAGTTTTGGCATTCAATCTTTCGGTGAGGGATGGACTCTGGAGAAGGAGATCGAGAACTTTGCGTATGTGAAATCCTACCCGGTGAGAACTCTGGAAAACAAAACAGTTCGCGTGGATGTCGTTCCCGGGCTCAGCGGTCGCGTCATCCAGATGGTTAACAAGCGAAGCGGCCACGATGCGTTGACTCCGCCGGATCCTGAGAACCCGGCGTACCCGGACCGGTCCGGCCTGGTGTTTTCAGTTTTCGAGGATTATCTCGCCCCCAAGCCGCTGGAAGTCACCTGGCAGGCGGATGAGGAATCGAAATCCTCCACCCTTTCGCTCACAGGGACCTGCGCTCGCGGGCTTCGGTTGAAAAGAACGATTCAAATTCCCGCCGAAGGCGCTTCGATTCGCACCGAGACGCAGGTACAAAACGTGGGAAGCGCGGCCATCGAGGTGGTGCTGCAAACACGCTTTGACGCTAACCTCACGACCGGTCCCGTCCCGGAAGAAATGGATGATGTGAGCTACGAATTCCAGTCTCAAGATGGTCAAAGGGTTGAGCAGAAACTGATCGAGCCGGAAAAACAACCGGGCGGCGCCCAGACCTACAATGGAAAATCCCAACCGGCTGGCGAATGGCGAGTCGTCAACCGGCGCCTGGGGCTCATGTTGACCAACCGTTTCGACCCAGCGCAGGTGGCGCGCTCGGAAGCGAGTTGGATCGCCAAGAACCAAAACATTGTCATCTTCGTCCTCTGGTCGGGAAAACACCGCCTGGAGCCCGGCGAAAGCGTGCAGCTCCATGCGGATTATGACGCGAATTATCGTCCTGAAGAGCGGGCCCGCGAGGCTTCATAGAAAAGTTCAATCTTTAATCGCCTCGTATGCCAGGATATTCGCTTTGGAGGCGAGATTCAGCCCTCCCGCCGGATTGATTTGTCCCATGAAGATGATAATCATGTCTTCCTTGGGATCGATTTCGAATGACGTGTAATAGAATCCTCCCCAATAATACGCCCCCAGCGATCCGAGTTCTTTCACCTGGATCGGTTCACTGTTCACGCCGAAACCCAGGCCATAACCATTCCCATCAGGCTTGCCTTGCACGTGATTCATGCTCATCAGTTCGACGGATTTGCGGCTGATGACTCGGGTTCCATTCAACTCACCACCGTTGAGCATCATCTGGCAAAACCGATAATAGTCCTCGGCCGTGGAGCAGAGCCCTCCGCCCCCTGAGAAATACGTGTGCGGGCCGCGGTAAGGATAATCCGCGCTGTACGGCATCCCTGCCACTTCGCGAACCTCGTTATCGACAATCGGACGCAGCCCCATCTTTTCGTCATAAGCGTAAGCTGTGGCGAGGCGCGAGACTTTGTCCGCGGGAGGGAAGAAGTAAGTATCCTTCATTCCCAAAGGTTGAAAGAGACGCTTTTCGAGAAACTGATCGAAAGGCATCCCGGAAACCACTTCCACCAAACGGCCCAACACGTCGTCTGAAAGGCTGTATTCCCAGTAATCACCGGGTTGAAACAGCAGCGGAATCGCCGCCAGCTTTTTCACGCCGGCCGCAATCGTTCCCTCCTGCTGGTTTATCCCGGTTCCCACGCCGGCGTCACGATAGGCTTTGCCCACGCGAGCATTCCACGGGTAGGTCAGCCCCGCTGTGTGCGTCAGGAGTTGAAAAATGGTGATGGGATGCTTCGCATCCACCAGCTTGCCGGGCGGCGAAGTCTTGTCCTGCGGCCACGGCGGGTCGAGGACTTTCATATGCTTAAATTCCGGCAGATAGTCGGAGACGGGATCGGCCAGTGTGAAGCGGCCTTCTTCGTAAAGCATCATGACGGCGACGCTGGTGAGGGGCTTTGACATCGAGCAGATGCGGAAGATGGTGTCCGTGCGCATGGGCTTGTGCGCCTCGCGGTCCGCCATTCCCACGGCCTGAAAGTAGGCAACCTTCCCGTGGCGCGCCACCAGTGCCACGCCGCCGGCAATGCGCCCGTCGTCTACGCTCTGCTGAATGGCATGGCCGATTCGCTCCAGGCGTTCGGACGACAAGCCAACGTCTTCAGGATTTGTAACGCCTGCCGCTGAGGCGCGCGGCGCAAGTTGTGGATTCGTTTTGGAGAGCGCAGGCGTCTGCGGCCGGATGGCAACCGGTGGGAACATCAGCAGAGCCAAAACCATCGAACCTTGTGCCCATCGCTTTTTCATGACTGCACCTTAGACCTGCAAATTTGAACGTTTTGATTAAATCTCCCCGCCTGCTTGCGGAGATTTCCGCCCCTTCGGGGGGTATTTTGAAGCAAATCGCAAGAATCGTAAAGCGCCTAGGTTTTCCGCGCGGCGCCGGGGTTCGACGAATCGCTGTGTGGCCGTCTGAACCCATGGCTCGTCGGCCGCGGGCTCGGTTATCATGGAAAAGCCTCCGTGCAGGGTGGGCGAATGTGCTGAAGATTGGTTGGAGACCCTCATGATGATCATTGATTCACACCTCGATTTATCCTGGAACGCACTGAACTGGCGGCGTGATTTGACCAAGAGCATTGACCAAATCCGCGCCTCGGAAGCCGGCATGACCGACCGCAAGCGGGGCCATAACACGGTATCGTTCCCGGAATTACAGAAAGCCGGTGTGGCGGTGTGCCTGGCCACCGTGCTGGCGCGATGCAGCCGGCTCAAAGACCCTTTGCTCGACTACCCCAGCCGCGAGATCGCCTCAGCGATGGGCGCGGGACAGGTGGAGTATTACCGCATCATGGAGTCGCAGGGCCACCTGCGCATGTTGCGCGATTGGACCGCATTGGAATCACACATCGCGGATTGGCACCGCACCGCAGGGAACGGAACCCCGCTGGGATACATCCTCGCCATGGAGGGCGCGGACCCGATTATCGAGCCAAGCCAGGTTGAAATCTGGTGGGAGCGGGGTTTGCGCGTGGT
>JASHSC010000225.1 GCA_030036915.1 Terriglobia bacterium | reverse complement strand
TCTTGGGCATAGCCGTGTCGAACATTGTGAATTTGTTTGACCCGGAGTGCGTGGTCATCGGCGGGGGAATCGCCGAGCGCCTGGGCGAGTTTTTTGTGGCACCCATCCGCAAAACGGCCTACGAGAATTTCCTGCGACGTCACGACGCCGAACGCGTAAAAATCGTCGCCGGCGCGCTGGGGGATAACGCCGGCCCGCTGGGCGCGGTGGTTCTCGCAAGGAAGAGGCTGCAGAGGTAGGGTAGGCAGGGGCTGCAAAAAGATTGCACCTCAGAAACCACGGAGTGCCGCAGAGGAGGTCTTCTCTGTGAACCTCCGTGTGCTCTGTGGTAAGAACATTTCCGAACTTTATGGCCAACGATGCGGTTACGAGCGTCGCACCAGCCTATAATCGCGCCAACCAGATCAACGCGGCGGCGGCGGGGTTTCTCGGCTGGACGCTCGATGCCTTTGATTTCTTCATCCTGACCTTTGTGCTGGCTCCGGTGGCGCGCGATCTGAATGTCTCAATTGCGCAGGTCGCGGCCACCATCACCGGCAGCCTGGCGATGCGGCCCGTGGGCGCGCTGTTTTTCGGGATGCTGGCGGACCGCTTCGGGCGGCGCTGGCCGCTGATGCTGAACATCATCTTTTATTCCGTGGTTGAAGTCCTCTCCGGCCTCGCGCCAAATTTCAAAGTGTTCCTGGCGATGCGTCTGCTCTACGGAATCGGCATGGGCGGAAACTGGGGAGTGGCCGCGTCGTTGGTGATGGAATCGGTGTCGCCCAAGTGGCGCGGCGTCGCCTCCGGCTTCTTGCAGGAGGGTTATGCGGTGGGCAACATTCTTGCCGCAGTCGTGTATTTTCTGGTCTTCCCGCACTGGGGGTGGCGCGCCATGTTTTTTGTGGGAGGTTTGCCCGCGCTGCTTTCCATTTTCATTTTTGCGAAAGTGAAGGAGCCCGACGCGTGGTATGAATCGCGCACGGATTTGCGGACTTACGCCAGAGCCATTTTCGGCAACTGGAAAATGTTTCTCTATATCGTGCTGCTCACCCTGGTGATGAACTGCATTTCGCACGGCACGCAGGACCTTTATCCCACCTTGCTTCAGCAGCAGCATCACTTCAGTTCGCACACGACGGCGATCGTCGTCATAATTTCCATGCTCGGAGCGATTGCGGGCGGGTTGGTGTTTGGCGAATACTCGGACCGCGTGGGCCGGCGGCGTGCCATGCTGACCGCCGTCATGCTGGCCCTTGTGATGATTCCGGCGTGGGTTTTGTCCGCGCGGCTCGCCCTCATCATTCCGGCGGTTTTCCTCATGCAATTCATGGTGCAGGGCGCGTGGGGGCCCATGCCGGTCCATCTCAACGAACTTTCGCCCGGCGAGTCGCGCGGATTCTTTCCCGGCTTCGCCTACCAACTGGGAGTGTTGGGCGCATCGAGCATCACCGTGCTGGAAGCGCTTCTGGCGCGCCACCTGACTTACGCGCAATCGCTGGGATTGCTGGGTGGGATTGTGCTGGTGAGTTGCCTGCCGGTAATCGGCTTTGGGCCGGAACATAAAGGCAGAGCCTTCGCCAAGGCTGATCGCATTCCGCAGTTGGAATGCTAACCTTAAAGCGAATCCATGAACACCAAGTAGGAAGATCCCCAGAGGCGGGTGGGAATTGAGCCTCGTGGGCGACTGGTGATGACGATGTGAAATCCGCGCGCGGAAGATGCAATGCGTGACTCGAGATCGGCAAGCGAAGCTGCAGAATCCACATTCGGCTCAACCAGCGCCAACTTCTCGAGCACCGGGTAAATAATTTCACCCGCGGGCGCCATCGGCGTCTCGAACCCTTCCGCAAGAAATTGCATTTGTGCATCAATTTCGTAGAAGTGCCAGGCCAGGCAAGCGCAAAAGTTCACTGCCTTTTCAAACTGCCTCAGAGTTCTTCCATCCCTCGCGGTCAGGCTGCCGTCAAAAACCAGCACCAACCGCCGCTCGTCCTCGCGGGTGAACTCGCGCACCTTGATCTGTTGCGCCTTGGCTGTGGCTTTCCAATCCACATGGCGGGCACTGTCCGACTCCTCGTAGTTGCGAATGGCGTAAAGGTCGTGGCCGCGCCCTTTGAGGTAACTTTCGATCTCGCCGCCGATGAGGGGAAGGATTTCGTAAAACTCTTCCGTGGGTTGAACGTTGGGCAGCACCAGGATTTCCTGTCGGGCGACGACTTCGTGAGATTTCCGCAGGAGGCCGAAGGGAAACTTGGTGCTCACGCGGAATCCGTCCTGCGTGTAGCGGCCGCGGCGGGGAAAAGCAAGTTCCACGTGCTGGGTAACCGACGCCCGATGCGGAATGTAAGGCACGTAAACAGGAGCGTCCAGAATTTGCCGGGCCGCGGACAGCACGTCTTGCTGGCGTTCCCCTTTTTGGGGATCGCGCGCCGATAGGGTGAGAGAAAATGAAGGGAACACCCACTTGAGATTTTCGACGGTCAGACGCGAGATCATAGGGCGCTCGGCGAAAACGTGCTCTGGGAGGGAAAAATCCAACTCCAGTTGCGAGAGCACGATGGCGGAGAGAATTCCCGAGAGCAAAATTCCCGCTAGCAGATTGGCCAGGATGATGAACAAGAGATTATTCCCGGTATTCAGCGCCGCGCCGGCGATAAGCAAAATCACCAGGAAATAAACGATGCCTTCGCGTGTGAATTCATACTCCACCTTCATCATCCAGCGCTGGAGGGCAGTGCGCCGGACGAGGTGAGGAACGATTTTGATGGCGACGAAGAATGCGATGAGCAAAGACAGGAAGGCCGTTGCCGCGGCCTCAGCGGGATGGTTGCTCGCGTGCAGCGCCGTGGAATAGAGCGCCAGGAGAAATGCCACGCCGAGGCCGAAAAGCGCCGTCCAGAACCGGCGCCAGCCCTCGCGGTCAATGTGCGTCAGTTTATAACGCGCCAGCGCCTGGAGATCGTGCCACGTCCCACGTCCGGTGGATGGATTGAGAGCCGCCATTCTGGGTTGATTTTAACCCAGCTCCATCAGGGAAGCTGTCAAAATGGCGGATAAGGGCCCATGTGAAAGGCCGAAGGCGGAATTGGTTTCGGACATACGCTGGAGCCTGATGTTCCGTCTCAGTGGCGGATAATCAGTATGGTTACTACAACGATGGCGGCGCCAATCAGTAACCACTCCAGCGAACTGGGGTCTTTGATCTCGGTCACCTGCGCGTAGGGAATGGATCGTTGCGTTGATCTATTGACCCTTACGGTAAATGAATCGTCGTTGATCTTGCGGATATGCCCGTCCACCCGCTCGCCCCCCACTAGCCAGACCTTCACCGATTTACCGACTCCAAACTTCTTCACCTGGCTCTCCACGGCGGCAGGGTCAGGAGTCTGCGTTCCCTGCGCGAAGGCGGGGGCGATTGGAGTGCCCAACATTGCAGCAGCCAAAAGCAAAGCCAGCATCGTCCAGAGGGTTTTCGGTCGAATTGCACAAGGCGTGACAACCCCGCAAAATTTTGAATGCATAGTTGATCTCCTCGAAAGCGCAATCTCCCCGGCGAGGGCCGCGAGCGATTTGAGCGGGCTGTAGATTTGCGGCTCATGATGAAAGGCTACTGCACAATCGAGCGGTGGTCTGTATGGGGAATTCCCGACAACTGGGGTGGGCGGATTAATCTACAGCTTCGACGGAGAGTAATGAGCGTCCGCCGAACTTTACAGCGGCACGGGAGTGGAATCCACGATCTCGCGGAGAATGGCGTCCGATTGGTCGGATTTCTTCAGGGTGGAAAGATATCGTGAGCTCACAATGCAGCGATGGGCGAAGACTGGAATCACCAGGCGCTTGAAATCGTCAGGCAGGCAGTAGGTGCGCCCTTCCATGACGGCCATGGCCTGCGCGGCGCGAAAGAGGGACATGGAGCCGCGCGGGCTGACCCCCAGGCTCAGGTATTCGTGCTGGCGGGTTTTCTCCACGATGGCCAGCGTGTAATTCATCAATTCCTCATCCACGGTCACGCGGCGAACAGCCTGCTGCACTTCGAGGACTTCCTCGCCATTCATCACCGGCTCGATCCGCGCCAGCGGTTCGGCGTCGGCGAAATTCCGCAGAATTTCCTTCTCGCTCTCCGCGCTCGGATAGCCCACGCGCACGCGCATCAGGAATCGATCCATTTGCGACTCGGGCAGCGGGTAGGTGCCGTGATGCTCAATGGGATTCTGCGTGGCAACCACCATGAAGGGCCGCGGCAGCGGGTACGTGCGGTTGTCCACCGTCACTTGGTACTCGTTCATGGCTTCGAGAAGCGCGCTCTGGGTTTTGGGCGTGGTGCGATTGATTTCATCCGCGAGAACGATGTTGGCGAAGATCGGTCCGGAGCGGAATTCAAAGCGCTGCGTGGACTGGCTGAACACGCTGATTCCCACAACGTCGGAAGGCAGCAGGTCCGAGGTAAATTGGAGGCGCTGGAACGAGCAGTTGAAGGAGCGAGCCAGCGAGTGCGCGAGCGTGGTTTTGCCCACCCCCGGAACGTCTTCGATCAGCAGGTGCCCGCGCGCAAACAGCGTGACCAGCGACAGCCGAATCACCTCATCCTTGCCGCGGATGACGCTTTGCACGGACTGTTGCACGCGCTTGAGAAGCTCGGGCGCGACGGCGAGGTGATTGTTGACTTCAGCTTTTTCCATGCGGTTCAGTTTGGTGGCGGGCCCCGCGCTTCTAGACCATGCCTTCAAAATCTGTTATGTTGAACAATCGCATCGGGCGATTAACTCAGTGGTAGAGTGCTATCCTCACACGGTAGAAGTCACAGGTTCGAATCCTGTATCGCCCACCATCTCCGCGCATTGAAACCGAACTATTTTACCAAAGTTTACGAGCTTGCTGCGACCTTTCGCGGCATGTGGTCGTGTCGTAATGAGGTTCCTGGAGCGGCCGCCTGTGGACTGAGGTCGGCGCACAGAGAGAGCCTTAAACTCGTGAATTGCAGAAGGAGTAATCGGAATCGGGCAGGCTGCGGGATTTCAAGAGCGAGTTACGGACAGGCCGCCGCGACGGGCTCAGCCCTTTGCTCGTGGGTGAGCTCACGGCTCCAACGTAGAGCTTGGAGGAAGAGGGGGGGGAGCATCTCCTCGTTTAGCCCGAGTTTCTTCGCCATTTCGCAGGCTTCCTGCCAGTTTCCCGCCTCATATCCGACCACCATGCGGAGGACGTCGCGCAGCGGATTTTCTTCACCCAGCAACGCTGCTGATACATCGGGGGCGATGGGGAGTTCCGCCAGCGTCGTCCGCATAGGGCGCTGCATCAGGACGTCAATGCAGGAGAGCAGGCCGAGGAAAAAGTAATCGGACTGGCGGTTGGGTGAGCCCATCAGCGCCGCCAGGGATTCGCAAAATGCGCCGCGCACCAGGGCCGTCGAAACGAGCACCGGCGGGCTGCCCTCACCCAGGGCGGAAACGGAAATCAATCCCACCCACTTGCGAATCTCGTTTTGCCCCAGCAACAGGAGGGCGTGGCGAATCGACTTGATCTGCGAGCGGAAGGCGAAGCGCGCGGAATTTAGGAATCGAAGCAGGTTATAGGAAAGGGCTAAGTCGTGTTTGATGGCGCGGGCGACTTCTTGAACATCGATTTCCGGCCGCGTAACGGCGCCCAGAACGAGGAGATAACCCAGCTTGGTGGGAGCCACTTCCGAGTGTGCGGCGAGCTGTGGGCGGCGGTAATAGGGGCCCTGGAAAAAGGAAAACCCTTGGTGCGCGGCGGCCTCAAATTGCCCTCGCTTCTCCACTTTGTCTGCCACGAACATCATGCCCTTCGGCTTGTACTTCTTGATCAGCAGCCATTGAGCGCGGTCGCCCGTGGCGTTTACATCCAATCGAAAGAGGTTGACAACGTCCGCCAAGGGCTCGAGCCACGCGCCCTGATAATTGCCCAAGGCGATCAGAAAGCCGGCATTCCTCAAGCTCCGGCAAGCTTTCAGAACATCCTCATCGGCATTGCCGGTGGGGAGCAATTCCAGGGTGACCCGTTCCCGGGGCAATTTGGCCGCCAGCCCGCTGACCAGCACTTGACGTGAGCATCGGATGACGGCCCGCGCCCCCTCGGTGATTTCGTCGATCTCTTCAAAGGTCGAACTGATGTCAATGGGATTGACCGGATTCCCGTTGGGCGGGGGCCAAAAATCCCCTTCGCCGGGCCGGAAAATCAGCTCGTAAGCGTAGACCTTTTCCTCGCGGTCCAGAATCGGCTGCCGAGCAAGGAATCTGCGGGTCGCCAAATACCTCTCCTGTGCGAAGCCACCTTGCGCTTTGAACCTTTCCTTGCGCTGCGCACTCTAAGCCCGTCCTTATTTATCGGCACTCATCCCTTGAAACTTGAGTCTTGTCTGCACATTCGGGCCGGTTTTTGGCCCGAACATTCGCCTTTCGGAACTTCGTGCTGCATGGGTTCCGCAGCCTTTGCAGCAGGTGTGTTAGTATCGAAGCTCAGATAATTTTTTCAGAACTCATCACACGAAAGAGAGGAAAGAGTGCTCCGCATTGGAATCGTCGGTTTGCCGCAAACCGGCAAGACCACTCTGTTTCAAATTCTGACTCGCGCGCATGGAAGCGGCACGGGCTCCGGCCGGCAGGAGACCCACGTGGGCATGGTGCGTGTTCCCGATGCCCGCCTCGACCGGCTCACCGAGCTGTTCAAGCCGCAGAAGACCGTGCACGCCACGATCGAGTATATGGATA
>JASHSC010000224.1 GCA_030036915.1 Terriglobia bacterium | reverse complement strand
CCTGGATCAGTTCACCGTGAATCTTACAGAGAACGCCAAGGCGGGCAAGATCGATGCCGTGCTGGGAAGAGACAAGGAGATTCGCCAGATCGTGGATATTCTCATGCGGCGCCGGCAAAACAACCCCATCCTGACGGGCGAGGCCGGAGTCGGAAAAACCGCCGTGGTGGAAGGTTTCGCGGCGCGCGTCGCCAAGGGGGACGTGCCGCCACCGCTTCGCAACGTGGTGGTGCGCACTTTGGATTTGGCCCTGCTCCAGGCCGGAGCGGGCATCAAGGGAGAATTCGAGAATCGACTCAAAGGCCTCATTGAAGAGGTCAAAGCTTCCCCCGTTCCCATCATTCTGTTCATCGACGAGGCGCACAACATGATTGGCGCGGGCGGGCAGGCAGGCCAGAATGATGCCGCCAACCTGTTGAAGCCTGCACTGGCGCGCGGCGAAATGCGTACCATCGCGGCCACTACGTGGTCCGAATACAAGAAGTACTTTGAAAAGGATCCGGCGCTCGCGCGGCGCTTCCAGGTTGTGAAGGTGGAAGAACCGGTGGAAGACCAATGTTCAGTGATGCTCCGCGGCATCGTTCCCTCGCTTGAAAAGCATCACCAGGTTCGGATTCTGGATGAAGGGCTGACTTCCGCAGTGAAGCTCTCCCATCGGTATCTTGCAGGAAGGCAATTGCCCGACAAAGCGGTGAGTATTTTGGATACGGCCTGCGCGCGCCTGGCTCTTGGGCAAAGCGCCACTCCCCCGGCGATCGAGGATGCGACCCGGCAATTGGACGATTTGGATGTTCAACGCGGCATACTAGAGCGCGAGATGGCGATTGGGGCCGATCACGCCGAACGTTTGGCGGAAATCGCCAAGCTGAAAACGGAAGTGGAAGCTCGTTTGAAAACCTTGAAGGAGCGCTGGACCAAGGAATTCGACCTGGTCTCGAAGATTCGGGCTCTCCATGCGCAAATCGAGGGCAGCAAGGGTGCAGCTTCCGCTCCGGCGACTGCCCAGCCTGCGGCAGCGGCGGCCACGCCTGCACCCGCGGCGGAAGCGACAAGCGCGGCGGCCGCCACGGCTGCTGCTCCGGCTGCCCCCGCGCCTGCCAACCCGGAAGCAATGCGCGCCGAACTCGCCAAGCTGGAAGCCGAACTCGCCGCCCTGCAAGGTGAAACGCCCATGATTCGAGTGGCCGTGGATGGCCAGATCGTCGGAGAGGTGCTCTCCGCTTGGACGGGAATCCCGGTGGGAAAAATGCTGAAGGACGAAATTTCCACCGTGCTCTCTCTTGGTTCGTTCATGGGGAAGCGGGTCATCGGCCAGGATCACGCCCTGGGTATGATCGCGCAGCGCGTCCAGACTTCCCGAGCTGCTTTGGATGACCCGAACAAGCCCATTGGAGTCTTTATGCTGGTGGGTCCCAGCGGAGTGGGAAAGACGGAGACGGCGCTTGCCCTTTCCGACCTGCTTTACGGTGGTGAACACAACTTGATCACGATTAACATGTCGGAATTTCAGGAAGCGCACACGGTATCCACCTTGAAGGGCTCGCCTCCCGGGTATGTGGGCTATGGAGAGGGCGGTGTCTTGACGGAAGCTGTGCGCAGGCGCCCGTATTCCGTGGTTCTACTCGATGAAGTCGAAAAAGCGCATCCCGATGTCCTCGAGCTTTTCTATCAGGTTTTCGATAAAGGCAACATGGAGGATGGTGAAGGCCGCGAGATCGATTTCAAGAACACCATCATCATTCTCACCACCAACGCCTGTACCGATCAGATGATGAAATTGTGCGCAGACAAGGAAACAATGCCCTCAGCCGAGGGGATCATAAAAGCCATGCGGCCCGAGCTGAACAAGATCTTCAAGCCGGCGTTCCTGGGGCGCATGGTGCTCATTCCCTACTTCCCCATCGGCCCAGATTCTCTCAAGCTCATTATCGAATTGAAGCTGGGAAGGATTAAGAAGCGGATTGAAGAAAACCACAAGATTCGTTTCACCTATGAGCCGACACTGGTTGACACCGTGGCCAGCCGCTGCACGGAAGTCGAGAGCGGCGCGCGCAATGTGGACAACATTCTCACCAACACTCTGCTGCCGGATATTTCCAGGGAGCTGCTGGGGCGAATGGCTCAAGGTGAAAAGGCCACCAGCTTCAACGTCGGCGTCGGAGCCGATGGAGCATTTGTTTATCACTAAGTCCGTGGCAGCACTCGCAGCGTAACAGGGTGATCGGTTGAAGATTTAAAATAAGAAGGTGGGGAAAGTGAAGGAAGTCGAAACGCACGATTCCTCGGCAAGAAATGCAGGAAATAAAGCCTAACTTTAGTATTGCACCCTAGGGGCTTTAAAGCCCCTAGGGGATGGCTGGCCTGGACGCACTTGCGTCGCGGCATGCAGGAAAGGATCGCACCGTGGGAGCCTCAGGATCATCGTACACACAAGCCAATAGGATGTTGTCGATCAGCACACCTCTCGGCACGGATGCGCTGCTTTTGCATTCGTTGAATGGCCATGAAGGGATTTCCCGCCTGTTCACCTACCAACTCGAGATGCTGGCATACCAGAATGATTCGATAACGTTTAGTCAAATTGTCGGACAGAACGTCACTATTACCATAAATCTTGCCGACGGCACACCTCGCTACATTAATGGCTATGTCAGCAAATTTGCGCAAGCCGAAACGGACGATCGCTACTTCACTCGCTATACCGCCGAGGTGGTTCCCTGGCTGTGGTTCCTGACGCGTAGCTCCGATTGCCGCATCTACCAGAATCTGGCCGTTACGGACATCATCTCACAGGTATTTGGGTTGTTTTCTTCCGTGGCAAAATTCGACAATAAAACGACGGCCACCTATCCTACACTTGAGTATTGCGTCCAATACCGCGAAACCGCCTTCAACTTTGTGTCCCGGCTGATGGAGGAGAACGGAATCTTTTATTACTTTGACCACACCACGCAAGGACAGCATACGATGGTCCTTGCAGACGCTTCGAGCGTCTTTGTGAATTGCCCTGACGTGTCCACTGCGCCGTATAGCAGTGGTGGCGGCGTGGACAATCAGGACGTGGTCACAGCCTGGCACGTTGAGCAGGAACTCCGCACAGGCAAATACACGGTGAATGACTACAACTTTACGACCCCCAGCACCAGCCTGCTTTCGAGCGCTCCCACCGTGGTGGATCTCACTGCCAGCAAACCATACGAACTGTTTGATTACCCGGGACTGCATGAGAATCCGGGTCAAGGCTCAACCGTCGCCAAGCTGCGGATCGAGGAAGAAGAAGCCACTTATATGGTGGAGACCGGCTCGAGCACTTGCCGCTGGTTTGCGTCCGGCTACACATTCACCCTCATCGAACACGACCGTTCGGATCAAAATACCAGCTACATTATTACCGAAGTGCAACACTCGGCCACGGCGGGCGAAACCTACCTGTCGGGAACAACCGAGACCGAAAATTATTCCAATCATTTCACTTGCATACCTGCAACGGGGACTTATCGCCCTGCCCGTGTCACTCCCAAACCTTTCGTGCAGGGACCGCAGACCGCGGTGGTGGTCGGCCCCTCGGGGGAGGAGATCTATACGGACAATTACGGGCGCATCAAGGTCCAGTTTTTCTGGGATCGCCAGGGGCAAAATAACGAGAACAGCTCGTGCTGGATTCGCGTGGCACAGGTCTGGGCGGGCGCCACTTGGGGCGCGCTCTTCCTCCCTCGCATGGGCCAGGAAGTGATAGTGGATTTCGAGGAAGGAGATCCGGATCGGCCGATTATTACCGGGTCGGTTTATAACGCCAACATGATGCCGCCCGGGACGCAGCCCACCAACATGAACATTAGCGGCTTCCGCACACGTAGTACGAAGAATGGCGGCACGGACGCCGCTAACGTGCTGACCTTCGACGACACCGCCGGTTCAGAGGTCTATTATATGCGGGCTGAGAAGGACATGGCGATTCGCGTTCAGAACAACCAGGACCTGCACGTCTATAACGATCAGACTATCACAGTCGATCAGGATCGAACGGAGACCGTAACCAATGGCGACGAGAGCGTGACCATCAAAACAGGCAAGCGCACACATACCGTGCAGGGGAATGACTCGCTGACCGTCCAGCAGGGAGACCGCAGTGTGACCGTGAGTACGGGAAAGGACAGTCTCACCGTCAGCACCGGGGACCACGTCGTGACCGTCAGCACCGGGAACGATACTCACACGGTCAGCACGGGCAACCGCAGTGTGACCGTTTCCACTGGCAACGATTCTTTGAGCGTCTCCTTGGGCAATCACAGCATAAATGTCAGCGCGGGTTCATCCTCTACTACGGCCATGCAATCGATTACCCTGACGTGCGGGGGCAGCAGTATTACCATCAGTCCGTCAAGCATTGAAATCAGTGCCCCGACGATTACTATCAGCGGAGATGCGGAAGTTCAAGTTTCAGGCGCGTTGATCAACGTGGAAGCTGATGGCATCTTGGGGCTCACGGGCTCGATGACGAATATCAATTCCTAGCCGGTCCCGGTTAACAGGAGCACCGGGCTCGGAGAAAAGGTCAGGCAGGAAAATGGGTGGAGATCAGATTGCCGAAACACCGGAGTCGCCCTTGCTCCAACTCTGCGAACGGGCGAAAGTTGGGGATGAGGCCAAGGCCCTGCTGGGCAAAGGTGTCTCAACCAAGGAATTCATTGCGATCCTTGCTGAAAAGGAGAAGTTTCCTGACGCGCTAAAACTCCTCGCACACCTCCTCCCCAAGCGCGAAGCAGTGGGCTGGGGTTGCTTGTGCGTGAAGCATGTCCTGGCAATCCAAAAGGTTCGACCTTCGGATGTTCAGATCGCCGCGGAAAGGTGGGTGGCCGACCCAAGTGAGGAAAATCGCTGGGCAGCCAAGCAAATTGCTTCCAAGGAAAAACCCAGGACGGCATCCGGCTTGCTGGCCATGGGAGCGTTCTTTGCCGGCCCCAGCCTTGCCCCTCCCAATCAGCCACGGCCTATACCTCCGCCCGACAAACTTACATCCGTCATGGTTGTCAATGCAGTCCTGATGGCCGCTCTTCAAAAAGACCCCAAAAAGGCCAAGGAGAATTACGCCGTGTTTATGCAAAAAGGTACGAATTTGCTGGCTCGGATGCAACAACAAGCCATGCAGCGCTGAGGTTAACGAAAGGAGATTTCCATGTCCTGTCAGGTTTGCACGGGAGCATTGCTCATGTGCCCCTTTGGAGTGGCCCCCGCCGCTTTGATTGCCACTTCCGCCCCCACCACCACCACATCGGGAGTGCCGTGCGCTACCATCATGGATTTTGCCCCGATGGCCAATATCCCGACGTTTGGCATGTGCATGTCGCCCGCCAACCCCGAGGTGGCAGCCGCTACCGCTGCGGCGTTGGGCGTTCTCACGCCCATGCCTTGCATTCCGGCCACAGTAGCGCCCTGGGCTCCCGGCTCTCCAACCGTGACGATAGGCCCATTTCCTGCTCTCGATGAGACCTCCATGTGCGAGTGTATGTGGGGAGGGGTGATTACGATTACCGACCCAGGACAGGTCACCGAACAGGTTCCTTAAGATTCCCGGCCACTCCGCGGCGGCTGCATGCGATGAAGGACCCAGGAGACCCTGGGTTTCCAATCGTCCGAAAACATGCTCACGTCTCAAAAGAAGTGCCTTTCCTACGAGGTAGAATTTTTTATCTTTTGCGGTAGAATATGAATCCGTTTGAATCCTCGATGACCTCGCGAGGTTGCCATGAAATTTCATAAAGCATTGGCTCTCATAGTGGTGTCCACAGGCTTGGCTTTTGCCCCGCGTGTACGCGCGCAGGATAAACCTTTTACCCAACAGGAAATCCTTGACATGGTAAAAGCGGGGCTCGGAAACGAGCAGGGAGCGAGCATGGTCTTAAAGCGCGGAATCGACTTTGAGCCGACCGCGAAGTTTATCAAACAGCTCAAGTCCTATGGCGCCAAGGACCCGTTCATCAAATCGCTGCGCGCCAATGAGCCCTTTACGCAGGATGAAGTTAGTCACATGGTGAAGGCGGGGCTGGGAGAGGATTCGGGCGCGGCGTCCGTCACCCAGCGGGGAATCAACTTCACACCCAACGAAGATTATCTAGATTCTCTAAAACAAGCAGGGGCGAAAGATTCATTTATCAAAGCGGTGCGGGATAAAACGGCACTCAACCAGGTGCAAGTGGTCGCCGAGTTGGCCGCGGACACTCCCTCTCCGGATGTAGCGGATAAAGTGACGGACCGCGGTGTTAGCTTTATCGTGCGAGACCAGTACCTTCAGGAAGTCCGCAACGCGGGCGGTGACGATGAATTGATTGCTGCGCTCAGGAACGCCAAGGTGAAGCCCCCTTCCACCGTCAGTACAACCGCAACAACCGACAAACCCAAGCCGGGCAAGATCAAGAGCATCTTAAAGATGGGAAGCAAAGCCGCTAGCGCCAGCCCGCCCAGCGCCCCTAGTGCTCCCAGCGCTCCTGGAGGTTCTAGTGCACCCGGCGCGCCGAGCGCACCATCCGCCAGCGCTCCTTCTACCCCAAGCATGCCTTCTGCCCCGACCATGCCGTCCGCCCCCACCATGCCTTCTGCTCCCAGCGCACCCAGCACTCCAAGCGCTCCCAGTGCCGGCGGCGCCAGCCCTCCCAAGGGGAAAGCCCCCGCATCTGCGGCCGATCCCAACCAGGCTACCCTGGATATTGTCGCTCTCCACGTGTCACAAGGGGCGCAATTCAAAATCAAGGGCCAGTATCCTGACGCCGAAAACGAATTTCACGAAGCCCTCTCCGTGGACCCCTCCAATGCCGACGTTTACCTGGCCCTGGCGGCCACCGAGGGCAAGCAGAAAAAATGGGATGATGAAGTTACGGCCGCCAAACAGGCTCTGAAACTGAATCCCAACAGCGAGAAGGCGTACATCATGATCAGCATCGCCTTTGGAGGGAAGGGCGACTGGGACGGCGCGGAGAACGAAGCCCGCGAGGTCCTGAAGATGAACCAGAAGAGTGACGATGGCCACGCCTACCTGGGAGTGGCTTTGGGAGGAAAGAAGGACTGGACAGGTGAAATCACCGAGGAACGCGAGGCGCTGAAGATAAACCCCGACAACGATTTCGCCCGCGCCAACCTGGGAATTGCACTGGTCAATAAAGGCGATTGGGACGGCGCCATCACGGAGTACCACAAAGCCCTGGAGGAAAATCCCAAGAGTGACTTGATCCATGACAGCCTTGCGGTCGCCCTCGAGCACAAAGGTGACTGGGACGGGGCAGTCTCCGAATATAAGGAAGCGTTGCGGCTAAATCCCAACAGCGATGCCGCGCACTCCGGGCTGGCCGCGGCCCTCGAAGGCAAGCAGGATTGGGACGGCGCCGCTGCGGAGGATCGTGAGGTGCTGCGACTGAACCCCAACAACGACGCAGCGCACGTCGATCTGGCGGATGCTCTCCGCAACAAGGGCGACTGGGACGGCGCCATCGCCGAATATCATGCGGCCTTGAAGTTAAACCCCAATAACGAACAGGGGCACGAGGGATTAGGCATCATTCTGGGAGCCAGGGGCGACCTGGACGGGAAGATTTCCGAGGAGCATGAGGCTTTGCGCATCAATCCTAATGACGCCGCCGTGCACGCCACACTCGCCGATGCCCTCGAGCAAAAAGGCGACCG
>JASHSC010000223.1 GCA_030036915.1 Terriglobia bacterium | reverse complement strand
GCCTGCTCCAGCAGCGCATGGAAAAGCAAGGCGGGGGAGCGGGCATCAAGGGCAAGCTCACCGAAATCAGCCTCATCGATTGGATGCAGTCGCTCGAGCAGGGCCGCAAGACCTGCGCGCTTAACCTGCGTTCCGGACAGGAGCAGGCCACGCTCTATTTCAGCGAGGGCAACTGCACCCACGCTGTCTGCGGCGGTCTGAAAGGTGACCCGGCTGTGTTCAAAGTTCTTGCCTGGATGGATGGCGACTGGGAAGTGGACTTCCAGAAGAACTCCGCCGAGCACACCACCACCATGTCCACTCAGGGCCTGATGATGGAAGGCCTGCGAATCATGGACGAAGCCAACCGGGACGCGGGGTAGGCTTCATCTGGAAACTGGAAATCAGAAACTGGAAGCTGGAAATTAGAAGCTCGAAATTCGGGCCAAGCTCGCAAGTTTCGAATTTCGAGTTTCGCGATTACCCGCCATGCCGTGCGCCCAAATACTCATTCTCAGTGATGCTGCCTCCCGCGGCGAGCGGGCGGACTTGTCCGGCCCGGCGGTGCGCGAAGTGCTGGAAGCGCGCGGATGGCAGGTCACAACAATTGAGATTCTGCCCGATGATCTCGAAACCGTCCGCCGGCGGCTTGAAGCCCTCACCGACGCCGCCGATTGCGACGCTGTAATCACCTCCGGTGGAACAGGGGTTGGCCCGCGCGATGTCACTCCGGAGGCGACGCGCTCCATCATCGAGAAGGAAATTCCCGGCCTCGCCGAACTGATGCGCGCCGACCGTGTGAAGAAAACCCGCCGCGCCGCCCTTTCGCGGGGCCTGGTGGGAGTGCGCAAAGCCAAATTGATCGTCAACCTGCCCGGCAGCCCTCGGGGCGCCCGCGAATCCCTCGAAAGCATTATCGATCTGCTGCCCCACGTCATCGACCTCATCCAGGGCCGCACGGCGCATCACGATTAGCCTCCCCCCTGAATTATCCGCGCACGGAAGCAGGAATTTGCTATATTGGGCATTGCTAATTCCCCTGGGATTGACAGGGTGTTCCGATGCTTCAACCCTCGCATTTAATATTCATCCTGATGATCCTCCTGATTCTTTTCGGTCCTGGCAGGCTGCCAGATCTTGGGAGAGGGTTCAGGCGTGCCACGTCGCACCTGCGAGGCGTGCCGAGCGAATTTCGCAATGCCGTTTTCATGGCGAAGGGCGTGGATCCGAGCGTCGGCCGTGATGTTGGCGACATGCTCCCCGACGATCCTGCAAAACACTACGAGACCGTTTACCTGTGCTTGCTGGCTCTTCTCATCGGCAACACGATCTACTTTCTCATTTTGCCCCTCCTTCCTGAACCGGCTCGGATTGACGCAGGCTTCGCCAGCGGATTGCCCGCGGTCGTCGACCTTTTGATCTGCATCATGGTTTTCGGAATGCTTGAATTGTTGAGATTGGTTCACCAGCAGCGTAAACCGAGGATCTGACCGAAAACTGAGGAAACAACTGCCTGAGTCAACAATAAAATCGTCGAGGATATCGTTTTTCCTCCTTCAGATGGATTCTCCGCTTGTTGCCTACCACCGGGCAGAGGAAGCCGTGCGCCCGGATCCGAGCCTTAGTCCTGCATAGTGGGTCAGTTTGAATTCCGTAGGGGCGGGGCTTGTCCATGCCCTTTAGTTCACCATATCGGGAAGGGCACCCGCAAGGGGTGCCCCTACGCCTAAATTTCAAACTGACCCACTACCTGTATTTCTGTGAGCTCTGCGGTGAGCTGTCTGAAGCCCAGAGAAGGGCTCCACCATAGAGGGCACAGAGAAACCCGGCCAAGGGTGTCGGGCCCCGGCGGCTATTAAACGTGTTGATACTGTTAACGTAATGGTATACAATGCCAGGCGATTCAAAGGAGGGTGCCCCTGTGTCCCTGCGCAAATCGCCTACTCGTACTCCCGCTCTGCTCGCCGCCAATCGCCGCAACGCCAAAAAATCCACCGGGCCCAAGTCGCCGCTGGGCAAGGCCTGGTCGCGGTGGAATCGCTTGCGCACGGGAATGCGCTCGCCACAGTTTTTGCGGTTCATCAAGGCCATGCAGGAAGCGCCGCCGGGCCAGGCCGGTCTCGCGGCGAGGGACGAACTATTGAAAATGCCGGTTTTCCACCCGGTCTACCATAAGGCGCTGGAAATCTGGATGGAGGCTGAGAGGCAGTTGATCGATGAATATGACCAAAGGGCCGCAAGGTTTAGAAGGTTTAAAAGGAAGTATGGACAATGACGATCGAAGCCGGAAGGTTATTGAAAATTAAACAAGTCGTAGGAAGGGTGCTCTGGATTCGGGTCGTGGCCTCGGTTTTAGCCCCAGCCTGCAAATTCAAAGAGTTGGAAGGTTCACCAGGGCAGGCATCTGCGAAGATGCCAAGTCGTTCAATGGCACTTCACTACGTTCGAAGCCGGAATGTTGCTGAAAAACAGGAGAATCGTTTTCAAAACCCCGCGGGGCGTGGCTCCCTGGCCTCCTGCTGGCCCGGTCCGTACAGTCAACGGGTTGAGAGGATTGCAAGGTAAGCCGCCGGTCGATGCACGGTCGGACGAACAATCGCAATTTGCTGCGTTCGAAGCCGGAATGTTGCTGAAAACATGGCCCGGCAGAACCGCCTCCGGATCGGGAGCAACTGCGGCGTCCTTCTATTTGCGAAGGAGCCCCAGCCGCGGGCAGGATATTTTTGGGAAATAGCAACACCAGGATTTGTGCTATGATTCCACCTTCGAAGTGGAGGCGCAATGCTGAACTCCTACGGTCCCATCGTCATCTTCGCTGCCATCGCGGCGGTATTCCCGGTGGCGACACTGTGGATCTTCAAGTTCATTCGGCCCTCCTTCCACGCCACAGCGGAGAAGGTGATGCCCTACGAGTGCGGCATCACGCCGGAATCCGACGCGCGCCATCGCTACACCATTCGCTATTACGTGGTGGCGATTCTCTTTGTGGTCTTCGATGTGGAAACGGTGTTCCTGTATCCCTGGGCGGTGCAATTTCAGGCGCTGGGATTGTTCGGGCTGGTGGAGATGCTGGTCTTCCTCGGCATACTAATTATCGGCTACATTTGGCTGTGGAAATACGGCGCGATGGATTGGATTTAGCCCCTTTTTCCCTCACGATTTTTGAAATCAGCCTCAACAATCGGACAGTGCGCGGAGAAGCGAAATGGCCAAGTCGGTGCCGATAAACCCCGATGAACTTTCGGCGCTTTCGGAGCATGTGTTCGCCCTCACCAAGAGCGGCAAGCTCACGGATGATGCCCGCGCGCATCTTCAGGCGGACTTGGAGAACCTGGAATTCTCCGGCGTGCGCGCCTACGCCGGATCGCTTTCCGAGGACGCCGCAAACGCCGGCCATTATTACCTCGCCGCGGACCTGATAGACGGCCAAACCGTTCATCCGGCACTGTTGCTTTTCCGTCTTGGACCGCCCGCGTCCTATGCGCGATTCGTCAATCTCTGGTTCTCCGTGCAAGCCAAATCTCCGCGCAGCAGGGAATCCGTGACGGAGGGCTATGCCTTTGCCTCCACGGACCACGCCGCTATCGCCACCTTCGCGCGCGATGTGGCGCCGGTCTTTTTGCCGCGCCCGCAGCGAGCCTTGCCTGCCATCGCCACCGGAAATCGCCACCCGGAAATCAGCCTGCCCGCGGCGTTTACGGCCTTCCGCACAATTCAGGAGAAATTCAACGCCAACTGGGCGTCCACCGTGCAGCTTTCCGCCACGCGTGAGATGACTACGGAGGAGGCGCTGGCGGCGCGCAGTGGCGAGGATCCGACGGCGGTGGGCCACACGCGCGTATCCATTCGCCACCTGTATCACACGGGGCTTTGGGCGGCCATTCGCTCGGGATGGCGAAGCGGTTACACGGCCGAAGCGGACCACTTCATCGTTTCCGGCGCTACGGAGGCCGAAGTCGCGCGCTCGGTGGAGATGGTGAAGGTGGCCATTCGCCAAGCCGCCGGGTACACCAAGTTCACGACAGACAGCTCGCGGATGTTTGAGCTTGAAAGCGACCCGCGCCACCCGCAGGCCTGGAGCGTCTCCGCGGTGGAAGGGCGCTTCAACCAGATTTTTTCGGTGGAAGAAAGGAAATGGGTGCTGGCGGAATTCGCCAAGCCCTTCCAGATTGAAATCGGTTCGGGCCGGCCGGGAGGGTGGAAAGCCTCGCGCGGATACAGTTTCACTCGCGAAGAAATTTTGCGCCTGGCGGTGAAATTCGGCCGCAGCATCAAGCTGAACGAGGAGCTATTCGATTCCATTCGCGGCGCCAAGACGGAGGCGGGGCTGCCCACGGAGTTTGATTTTGAGCCTTCGCTCGATGAAGCCGAAACGCTGACTACTCCCAAGGAATTGCTCTTCTACATGCACTGGCTGAAGGCGCGTGGCCGGCCGGCGCAGTTGGTGCCGCCCAATTTGGGATTCAAGAAGCGCCAGGCGTATCCGGAAAAGATGGAAACCACCGCCGAGCATGGCAAGGGCCTGGAGGATTATTCCCACCACAAGATGTGGCCGGAGCTGGTTCGACGCACGGCAGAAGGTTTCAAGTCGCAGCCTCTCGCCGAACTGGCAGCGCGCGTGGAGGAGCTTGCCAGCGTGGCGCGCTACTTCGACGGCACGCTGAGCATCCACTCGGGCAGCGGCAAGCAGGCGCAGGCGCTGGAGGCGATTGGCCGCTCGACGCGCGGACGGGTGAATTACAAAATCTCCGGCGAGCTTCAGCTCCAGCTACTTGATGTGCTTTCGGAGCAGCCCGCGGGCTCGCCCTGGCGCAAGCTTTTCGAGCGCATGGTGGACAGCGCGCGCGAATTTGCCGCGCATCGCGCATTCGGCGCGGAGAGCGATCTGGCCGAGCAGTACGTCAAGATGGGCCGCGAGTATTATCTTGGCGATTCCTCGCGCGGACGCGTGG
>JASHSC010000222.1 GCA_030036915.1 Terriglobia bacterium | reverse complement strand
GATTCTGGCCAAGGCCACCCAAATCGGCTTGCCCTCCACCATCCACACTGGTTTCGCGGGCAACGCCCAAGCCTATGAGGATTCTCTTTCGAGCGAACCTTTGCTGCTTGCCGCGGCGCTGGTCTCCGTCTACCTCGTGCTCGGCATCCTTTACGAGAGCTACGTTCATCCCGTAACCATTCTCTCCACTTTGCCTTCCGCGGGCGTCGGCGCGTTGCTGGCGCTCCTGGTCACGCGCACTGAGCTGACGGTGATTGCCATCATCGGAATTATTCTGCTCATTGGCATTGTGAAAAAGAACGCAATTTTGATGATTGATTTTGCACTTTCCGTTGAGCGCGGGGAAGGGAAATCTTCGCATGATGCAATCTACGAAGCGTGCCTGCTGCGCTTTCGCCCGATTATGATGACCACGATGGCCGCCGCGCTGGGGGCTGTGCCGCTCGCAGTTGGCACCGGTATGGGATCAGAATTTCGCCGCCCCCTGGGTTATGCCATCATTGGGGGGTTGATGGTGAGCCAGTTGCTGACCCTGTACACCACTCCCGTGGTTTACCTCTATTTCGACCGAATTCAGAATTGGTGGTATCAGGTTCGGGGTTTGGATCCGGAAGTTGCCCGGCGACTCGCCACCGGCACAGAAGAATAAAATCTATGCTCAAATTTTCTTTCTGCTTATTGCTCGCTGCCTCCTGCTTGTGGGTTTCATCCTGCATGGTGGGGCCGAAATACAGCCGCCCACCGGCTCCTACGCCGCCGATGTACAAGGAAATGCCGCCTGACAACTCCCCGCAGGCCGCCGAGTGGAAGACCGCTCAGCCCAGTGATGCCATGGCGCGCGGCAAATGGTGGGAGATTTACAATGATCCGGAGCTGAACAACCTGGAAGAGCAGATTAGTGTTTCCAACCAAAATATTAAGGAGATGGAGGCGCAGTTCCGCGAAGCCAAGTTCGCGGTGCGCATCGCCCGCTCGGCGCTCTACCCAACGGTCTCCGTAGCTCCCACCATTGTCAATTCGCGAACCTCGTCCAATCTGTCGAACAGCAACAACACGAATTTCGGCAAGGTCACCACTACCTACGACCTGCCCCTCAGCGTCTCCTGGGAGGCCGATACCTGGGGAAGCATACGGCGTAGCATCATGTCCAGCGCCGCGGCTGCGCAATTGAGTGACGCCCAGTTGGAAAACGCCCGCCTGTCCTACCAGGGGGAGTTGGCCGATGACTATTTTGAACTGCGCGGCACGGATGGTGAGAAAGAACTGCTGGGAACCACGGTGAAGTCCTATCAGGATTATCTGAAGCTCACGCAGGATCGCTTCCGGAGCGGCGTGGCGTCGGGCTCGGATGTTGCCCAGGCACAGACGCAGCTTGAAACCACTCGGACTCAGTTGATTGACTATGATGTGGCGCGCGCGCAATACGAGCACGCCATCGCCGTGCTGGCAGGCAAGGCACCTTCGGAAGTCTCAATCTCCGCAGGGTCCATCAAGATTACCCCGCCGCCCGTCCCCGTGGGCCTTCCCTCCGCGCTTCTTGAACGCCGCCCCGACATCGCGGCAGCCGAGCGCCAAATGGCCGAGGCCAACGAGCAGATCGGCATCGCCAAGGCCGCGTATTATCCGCTCATCGGTCTCACGACCAGCAACGCTCCGGTCGGCCTGGAAAGCACCTCTTTCCTCCATTGGATTTCCTGGCCCAGCCGCTTCTGGTCCGTCGGCCCGGGCGCGTCCGAAACCATCTATGACGCCGGCAAGCGCCGCGCCACTTTGAATCAATCTATCGCCGCCTACGATGCCATGGAGGCCAGTTACCGCCAAACCGTCCTCTCGGCTTTCCAGCAGGTTGAAGATAACCTGGCGGCCCTGCGGGTTCTGGAAAACGAAGCCAAGGCCGAGGACGTAGCCGTTCAGGCTGCCCAAAATGCCCTGGACATTTCCACCTACCAGTACAAGGCCGGCACCGTGAATTACCTCACCGTCATCACTGAGCAGGCCCTACTGCTCCAAAACCAGGTGCAGGCCGTGAATATCCTTACCCGCCGCATGAGCGCCAGCGTTCTGCTGATCGAAGCGCTGGGAGGTGGTTGGGATGTTTCCAAACTCCCCACCGTCAAAGAGGTCTCGAACGGGAAGTAAACTGTGTGATACGCTTAGCTAGGCTCAATTGTCCGTCCAGGGAGGAATCGCGCATGGGGGTGACTTATGTGAAGGGAACTCTGACGGGGTCAAACGGTCAAAAGGAAACCGTGGAGTTCCTCGTCGACAGCGGAGCGACTTACACACTTGTTCCGGACGGAGTTTGGCAAAAGCTCGGCCTCCTTCCCAAGCGAAAAGTAAGGTTTACCCTTGCGGATGGGACCCGGGTGGACCGTTCGGTTTCCGAATGTCATTTGGCACTGTCAGAAGGGGACGGCCATACACCGGTGATTCTTGGTGATCCCGGCGACGAACCGCTCTTGGGCGTAGTGACCTTGGAAATTCTCGGGCTTGTACTTGACCCCTTCAAGCGCACGCTTGAGCCGATGCGAATGCTGCTCGCCTGATTCAATCCGGCCTTCTGTACTTACCGTTAATCTCAAATATGGGTACAACTCCCTCACCGCGCCAGGTTTGGATAGAGGCGTGAGGCGATTGCCGCCAGCACAAGGGAAGATACCAGCAGCATGGCGAAGTCAAACCCCATGCCGAAGATCGTGCTGCCGCCGTGCACCATCAGCGCGCGCATAGCGTCCACTTCATAAGTCAGGGGATTGAGCCGCGCCAACACCCGCAGCCAGCCGGGCATGATGGAGATGGGATAAATGGCGTTGCTCGCGAAAAACAGCGGCATGGTGAGCAACTGGCCGATTCCCATGAAGCGCTCGCGCGTCCGCACGATGCAGGCGATGATGAGCGAAAGCATGGAAAATGCAGCGGCGCCCAGTAGAATTGCCCCTGCCACGCCCGCTAGGTCCCCGGGGCCCCATTTGATTTCCACGCCCAGGATCCACGCAAGCAGATAAACCGCGAATCCCTGCGTGAGGCCGCGCACGCCGCCCGAAAGCGCCTTGCCCATCACCAGCGCCACACGCGGCGCCGGGCTGACCAGCAGTTTGTGCACGATACCCAGGTCGCGCTCCCAAATCACCGCGATGCCGTAGAAAATTCCGATGAAGAGGACGCTTTGGGCCAGCACACCCGGCGCCAGAAAGTCCAGATAGCGCAGCGAGCCGCCCGTGGGGATGGCGCGAATTCGCGAAAACACTTCGCCGAACACAGCCAGCCAAAGCATGGGCTGAAGCGCGCGCGTCACCAGTTCCGTGGGATCATGACGCAACTTGCGCATTTCCATTTCCGTCAGCGCCAGGCACTGCCGTATAAAAGCTGCGCCGCGATTTTGCGGTGCCGCTTCTGTTTCATCCCCGGCGCGCGATGGCGCGTCGAGCTCTTGAGATTTCACGGAAATCCCCTCCGTTATCCAGTTCATGGCCTGTGAAGTGCGCGAAAACCTCGTCCAGCGTGGCTTCCGGTTTGCCCATCGCTGCCCTCAATTCATCGGGCCGGCCCAGCGCCGCCACCCGCCCCAGGTTCATAATGGCCACGCGGCCGCACAAATGGTCGGCCTCCTCCATGAAATGCGTGGTCAAGAACACCGTCATGCGGAATTCCACGGCCAGGGATTCTATGTGTTGCCACACCGTTTGCCGTGCCAGCGGATCCAAGCCTACGGTGGGCTCATCCAGAAAAAGCACCTTCGGCCGGTGCAGCATTGCCAGCGCGATTTCCAGCCGCCGCATCATCCCGCCCGAGTATCCCCTCACCATGCGGTTTGCCGCGTCCTCGAGGCCGACAAATTCCAGCGAAGAGGTAATTCGCGCCTGCCGCTCCGAGCGGGGCACGCCATAAAGTTTGGCGAAGATCAGCAGATTCTCGTACCCGGTCAGTGTCCCGTCTACGCTCACCAATTGAGGAACGTAACCGATGGCCTGGCGCACTCGGCTCGGTTGACGTTGAACGTCGAACCCCGCCACCGTCGCGCGGCCGCCACTCGGGGGCAGCAAGGTGGTGAGCATTTTGATGACCGTGGTTTTCCCCGCGCCATTCGGCCCCAGGAGGCCAAAAATTTCTCCTTTGGAGACGGCAAGGTCCACGCCGTCCACTGCCGTCAAGTCTCCGTAGCGCCGCGTGAGCGCCTGCGTCTCAAGGATATTCATGAAGGGTTGATTGGATGTCTCCTGAAGTTTTTTCCCGACAATTGGTTCGCCTAACCTCCACTATTCCATTGCACGATTTCACCCTCCAGGCCCTCGGGAGAATCCTGGGGCGTGAGGGCGCGAAAATTCTCGAATCGGTGGAAGGTAATAAAATTGGCGTTGTGAAAGGAATTGGCGCCGCCCAAACCGTCGTCATAGGCCGTGCGCGAGAGGGCGAGCAGGTCATTGCCGTCAAACCGGAAGTCCACATATTGAAACGCGTGAAATTTCACTTCGGGATGGTGCAGAACGACCGCGCGAATTGTCCAATGATAAAGATCGGGAGAACTGACCAGCGCCAGAGTGTTGCGGATGCGGTCAGGCTTAGGCCCAACATGGCGTTTGGGGACCCAATTCGTCAGGCTCAGGTAAAGTCGTGTCGCCTGGTCGTAGCGGACGATGAATTTCTTCGCGCCGCCGGGAAAATTGACGAAATCCTTCAACGGATCGAAGCCCAGCACCGTGCCTTCCCCACACGTCGTTCCCACCAGCGCTTTTTCCTGCGGGTCATCATCGCTTACACGGTACATCGTCACGGGCAATCCCGCCGGCCCTGTGGCAATCGTCCCCTCGACGAGCCCATGAAATCCTCCATGCAGAAAAGATGGGTTCGATACGATGGGAGTGGAATACGTCCAGCTCGAATCCTTCAGTAACTCCGCCTTGAGCGGAGCCTACATGACGAAAAATCGGAATGAGGTTCCCCATCCGTGCGGGCCCAAGGTGTCAAACACCGATCCGAACCACAGGCGGCCTTTGCACATGGTGATGTTCCCCGCATTGGTTTCTACCGGAACGCCTGGACGCAGCAGGCCGTCCTCCCGCCCCGAAGGATTCGTCCACGTTTGCGCCCAGTCCGATGAGCGGCGGATAAAAAGCCGGCTGTCTTCGCCCGAGTGCGTTGTTCCCATCAAATAAAGGGCCTTTTCGTGAATAAACAGCGTGGACCAAAAGGCCGGCTGAACGTTGCTCAATCGATTCCACGTCTTCCCACGGTCGGCGGAAACAAAAACGCGGGTGATTCCGCTGGTGTGCTCGCTCGAGCCCGGGCCGAACTCGTCGCAGGTGGCGAGATATTTCCCGTCAGGAAGAATGATCAGGCTGGGCGAGGAAAGATAGATGCGTGTACTGGCTGGAGAGTGCGAAACCACTACGCCGGGGACTCGAGAGAAATCCTGCTGCGGGGCAGGGAAGTGAAATGCCCGCGCCAGACTCTCACCATATGCCCAGCTTCCCGCTAGCGCGCTGGCTTCCAGAAATTTCCGGCGACTCCACTTCATGCCATCTCCCTTGCGCAACGTTTCCTTTAGCATTCTACAACTGTTCGCGGATCTTCGTGGCGAGCGTCCAACGTGCGATTCCGTTCATGTTGGTGGCCAAGCGGCTCTCGACCGTGTTAGTTTACGGGTGGCCGCTGGCCGAGCCCCCCACATAAAGGTCAAGCTTAAGATTAGGTCTAACGAAGTGTCGGAAAGCGCCAACAATCGGAAGGCTCCACCGAATCATATTCCTCTGATTTCGGCATTGTGCCCCGTGGGTGATGCCCTACGAAAGCAATATCCCGATCATGGTATGCCGCGGCATCCACGAGCCTTTGAGCGAACTGTGGCCAAGCCTGAAAGTGTATGAGTAAGATATCACTCGGAAGGTGGGTTCACCTGCTTCATTCCGCCGGCCAGCCCAAATCCGCAATCCCCGAGGCGCTCAATTGCAGCGACGTCCGGCGGGCATTCCCACGAATGTGAATTTCGTCCTTCCCAGCTTGCACATCGCGCACGGCATCGAGCCGCTCAGGTACTTTGGTGAGAAATGCCAAATAGCACGCTGTGACCTTGCCTTTCGCGGGAACCATGGAAAAGGTGGTGGCCCCCAAGAGGGGTGAGACAGCGAATGCCTCGCGGCGGGTTAGGGGCATCGGTGTTGAGCTGAATTCGAGCCCGCGTGTCTGGCAGGAGCCATTCCAGGGAGGGCCGCTCCGGGATTGATTCTCCTCCCAAATCGCCACCCAGGGAAAATCGGCACTCCGGAAGACATAACCAAACAAAAGGCCATGCGGCTTGTTCAGCGCGGAAACATACTCGATCTTGCGATGAGGACGGAGTAGAACGGAAACCAGGAATCCCAGCCCCGGCCGCGAAAAGGGGCGAGTGAGGTCGACGGTTCCGCCGCCCTGCGCGGGTGCAAAGGGCCAATGGAAGCCACGATCTGATTCGAGCAGTTCCTTGCCACCGTAGCCGCCGGCATAGGTCCTTCCGCTCGTGCCGGGCAGATCCACTCGGCTCGTTTCGTGACCAAGAAAGGGCGGGCTGAGCGTGACGTGCTGCGTCCAGTGGAAGAAGTGGTCGGCTTTTTTTTCGTTCACGACGGTTTCGCGAAAGTACGCCACGGATTCGCCTCGCCGCAGGGAAATCTTGCGGATAAAGTGCAACCCCGCCACAGGAAGGTCCACCTCGAGCGTGAGGCTGACTTCACGCGCAGACTCATGCAGCGCGGTTTTCTTCCACTTTGCAGAAGGCGCTTCGCCGTGCGTTGAAAGGCCTTGCGCTGCCTCTTCCTCGGAGGGCGGGCCGAAATAATCCAGGCAAATGTTGTGCCCGGCGATTCCGGAAAGCAGCTTTCCTTCCTTGATCGGCCCGTACTCGGCGGCGTGTTTGTCCGCCTGGTAAAGGTAAGGCTCCATGGATTTCCACGGAGGAACCCAAAGGGGGTTGATCATAGGCAAATCCGTCGCGGGCAGAAATTGGAATTCCGCGATGTGCCCGCCTCCGGTCAAGGTCACCAACTGCACAAGGTCGTTGTGAAGCGTATATGCCTCACGCCCATTCCACTGGGTTTTCAGGCATTGAAGTTGCTTGGGCATCAAGCTCTCTTTCTTTTACCTTTGAAAAATCTTCCTGCCTGCTGCTGCGAAAACCGCTGCGCAGAGGATCATGCATGTAGGCTCGAACGATAATGCCTCACGACTTGGCCCCTGGCAAGCCCCCCTCCTGAGCCGCTGACCCACCTGCGGGCACCAGCATTCCGCCGTCCACCGCCACCGCGGCGCCGGTGATGAAAGAGGCGAGGTCGCTGGCAAGGAAAACGATGACTCGCGCCACCTCCTCCGGCCGGCCCATCTTGCCGCGCAAGTGCATCCGGTCGCAGAAGGTGAGCGCTCCCACCGGGTCGGGCCCCAGCGACACCGCCCATCGCAACATCGGTGTATCAATCGCGCCCGGCATCACGCAGTTGGCGCGAATATTATATCGCGCAAAATCGAGCGCCAGGGAGCGTGTGAGCCCCAGCAGGCCGTGCTTGCTCACCACGTAATGGACGGAATTGCCCACCGCAGCCACTGACTGCACTGAGCCGGTGATCACAATGGCGCCGCCGCCGCGCTTGATCATTGCCGGGATCACATATTTCGACATCAGGAACGCGCTCTTCAGGTTAACCTTGAGCACCAGATCCCATTCTTCCTCGGTGCATGTGGTTGCGGAAGCGTAGCGTTGGATGCCCGCATTGTTGGCGAGGATGTCGATCCCGCCGAACTTCTTCACGATCCTGGCGACGCCGGCCTTCACCTGCGTGAGTTTGCTCACATCGAAATCAAAAAACTCCACCTTGCGCCCCGCTCGCCGCAATTCCTGCGCGGCCCGCCGGCCGGATTTTTCGTCTAGATCCACCAACGCCACGCTCGCCTGGCGTCGCGCGAATTCCCGGCAACACGCCAGACCGATTCCCGACGCGCCGCCTGTCACCACCACAACTTTGTTTTTGAAATTCATATTAAAAGGACCCCGCACTTCTACGATGCTTCCTACCGTACGTGCAGTTCCAAATACGACGCGTGGCCCGGCCCGTGATAAATGGTTTGATGAGCGATTTGGAGATTAGAGTCTTTTTCCGGCTGGTTGCCGGTGTTGGTGTTGCGCGCGTAAGCGGGAAAGCTGCTGCTGGAAATCTCCAGCCGCAGGCGATGACCCGCAAGAAACACGTTATCGGTAAAGCCCGCGTCGAGGGTGAATTCGTAAACTTCGCCGGGAGTCATCAGTTCGGGATTTTCAAAAGATTGGCGATAGCGCGCGCGCAGAATTGCGTCCGTCAGGTTCATGACGTATCCCGAGGGTGCAACGTCGCAAATCTTCACTGTCCAGTCGGTGTCGCGAGCGTCGCTTGAAGCAAAGAGGTGGACGATGACACTCCCTACTGCTTCCACATCGTGAGTGAAGGGAGCGGAGGTGTACACCAGCACGTCGGAGCGATCCTCCACCGGCCGCTGGTCGCGCACTCCCCATAATCCGGGAACCAGGCCGGGAGAATATCCGCCGCCGTGCGTGGGCACAGGATTTGCCGGGTCATAGATGAATCGGTCGGCCGAGTCTTTTGATGGAGCAGTCGCCGCGAGCGCGCCATCTCCGCTCAGAGTGTTGGCGTGCCCGTTGCCGCCGAGATAAAAGTGGACTAGCTTGGCGTCCGGCGGAGGCCAATCCGGCAATTGCTTCCACTGGTTGCGGCCCAGCACGAACAGGTCCACGCGCGCATCGTGCTCGGCGCCATTTTCGACGCCGCGAATGTAGTGATCCAGCCAGCGGAGCTCGCGCGGCCGCACCTCCACCACGATCTGCTTGCCGAAATCCATATCACCAATCACTGGCCCATACCGGCCATGGCCCCACGGTCCCCAGATTAACCTTTCGGCGCTGCGCGCGGCTGGCCCGGCGCCGCCCTCGACACCGAGAAAATCCTGCATCGCGCCTTTTTGAAACAGGTCGTACCAGCCGCCGTAGAGAAAAACCGGAATATTGAGATTCTTGGGAACTCCGGTCCAGCCCATCGCCCGCCAATATTCGTCGTAAGCGGGATGTTCGAGCCAGTCGTTGTAAAAAGGCTGGTTGAAGCCCGCCTCCTCAAGCGCGGCGCTGACAGGAAGGTGGCGGAGTAAATTTGGCCAGTCGAGAAAGTCATTTACCCCAATCAGAGTGTGGCGTCCGGTCTGTAGTGCCCAGGACATCATCCCGAGCTTGAACGCGCCGCCGGGATAAACGGTGGTGGAATAAAGGTCCGAGGGGCCGAAGCCCGCAATCATTCCCGCCAGCGCCGGATTGTCACGCGTCGCGGCCAGCCACTGGTCCATGGCGTTATAGGAGCCGCCGATGGTCACCACTTTGCCGTTTGACCACGATTGGCGCGCCGCCCAGGCAATGGTGTCCTGCCCGTCGCCGGGCTCGTGCGCAAACGCGTACCACACGCCGTCGGAATCGTAGCGGCCGCGTGTGTCCTGCACCACCACCACGTAACCGTGCTTCGCAAAGTAAATTCCCTCGCCTTTTCCACCCGCTTTGCCGTAGGGCGAGCGCTCAAGAAGAACCGGATAGCGTCCCGATTCCGCGGGAAGATAGACGTCCGCGGCAAGGATGACACCGTCTCTCATGGGTACGGAGACGTTCGGCAACATTCGAATGTTCGGATCAGGCGAAGTCTGCGCGGTCAGGGCGAATGCGGGAAGCAGTAAGATGGTGGCCGCGGCTTTGGCAAGGATTCGCATCGTTCATGGCATCGTACTTTGGGACCAGGAAGCTTTCCTCGCCCGGCGCGAGGAACAGTGCAATCGAATGTCCCCATCAGCCTCTAAAGCCCTTTCCCCAAACTCGCAGCAAGGCCGTGCACCCGTCAACGTAACTTGCTGAGAAATCGATCTGCTGAAAGGTCTCCAGTGTCCATGATAGCTGCTGGTGCCTGCATTTCCTGAGGATGACCGGCGCTATGCGATCCCGATACCGTGCGTGGTTCAAGGCAAAAAGCAACTCGCGATGGACCCATTCGGACTTCGCGGCGTTGGGAGAGAGCACCAGCACAAACCAGTCGCAGCGAGCAAGAGCGGAGCCTATTTCATCGTGCCACTGCTGGGCGCCGACGATTTCGTTTGGAGCATACCAGACCGGCAACCCGTGGTCCCGAAGCATGTTCGCAAGCCGCATGGCGAAGCGACGGTCTTTGCTGGAGTGAGAGAGGAATATCTCTCGGGGGAGCCGGAACTTCCTCGCTCTCACGACTTGGACTCCACGGTCGACGCGCGCAGAGCGTCCACCACCTGGCGCGCAGCCTTGTCAATGCTTTTTGAGGCATCAATGACGTTGAGGCGGTCGAAGATCCAAGGGAGCTGAGCAGTGGGCCTTAGGAGAACAGGAATGACCCGGCGATTGAACTTCTCGCCGGTTAGCGCAAAGTCTATTTCCTTTTGCGCCCAGTCAGACTTCATGAAATCGGGCGAGATCAGCATGACGATTGCCTGTGACCCATTCAGAGCTTCAGCCGTTTCCTCCGCCCAATTCGCACCTGGCCGGATGTCTACATCCCACCAAGCGTCGTATCCTTCGTTGCGTATTGTCTCCGCCACACGTTCAGCGGCCCTGCGATCGCGATGGGAATAGCTGATAAACACGCGAAGGTTTTGTTTCATATTCACAGTATACTCCAGCGAGCAAGGATACTGCCACGCTCCGTAGTGGATCAGTTTGAAATTTCGGCGTAGGGGCACCCCTTGCGGGTGCCCTGCCCGATGTCGCTGGACTGAAGGGCAGGGACAAACCCTGCCCCTACGGAATTCAAACTGACCCACTACTGCCACGCTCTCCTAGACGATCTTGGTCCACTTGCGAAGCGGGGAATCGCTCGCCGGCTCAATTTACGCGGCGAGCGACGGCTTGGCATCACGCGGGCGCAGGTACCAATCGATGGCTTCCGCGTCCGTAAGTTTTTCCGGCTCCTGGTGAGCATCGGGGTGTGTGTTGCGAAATATCGCCAGCATGTCGGAGGAGAATTTTCGCACCAGCTCGGGATGCTGATCCGCGACGTTGTGGAATTCGCCGGGGTCGCGCTTCAGGTCGAAGAGCCGGTAATACCGCCCGGGCGTGGGGTTGTCGGTGATATAGCCGTCGGTGCGCGCCCGCCGCCCGCTGCACTGCACGAATTTCCATTCCGTGGTGCGGATGCACGCCTCTTCGTTCTCGAGATACTCGCTGAAGATTTCCTGCCGGGGTTTCGGGGCGCGGTTGCCTTCAACGTAAACGCGCAGGCTCTGACCGTGATTCAACTCGAAGGGTTCCACGCCCAGAAGGTCAAGAAGCGTGGGCGGGACGTCCACCGACTCGGTGAAATCCCTCACCACGCCGGGGGCGATTTTGCCCGGCCATCGCATCATCAGCGGGACGCGCAGTGCGGGGTCGTAGCAGCAGTGTTTTTCAAAGCGGCCGTGCTGCCCCAGGCCGTAACCGTGATCCGCCATGTAGACCACCAGCGTGTCGCGGTCAAGCCCCAGCGCGTCGATCTTGGTGAGCACCATCTCCAGGCTGCGATTGAGAAACGCCACAGAAGTGTAATAGGCCGCGATAATGCCTTGCTTGTCCCTCGCGCTGAGGCCCCGAAAAATCAGGGGAATCTGCGGCGGATCTTCCGGGCCGACTTCCGGAACAGGAAAGCTGGCGGGTTCGAAGTGGTTGCGGTCTTCGATGGGAAAATCGAAGGGCGAGTGTGGAGTCTGGAAGCTCACCCACAGTGCAAAGGGATCGCTGCGATGAGCCTCCAGGAACTCACAGGCGCGCTGCGCCGTCCAGGTATTCTTCATTTCGGCTTCGTCACGAGGGAAGGGAAGGTCGTCCGCGTTCAGCCAGATGCGCGCCGGATCGTGAAAGGGGTGCCACGGCGGCTTGGTGCGAATGCCCTCGGGAACGTGCTCCGGGCCCACGTCGTGCAGCCAGCGTTTTTGCGCCACGTCTTCCGTGCAGGCGATTTGGAATCCGTGCATGCCGGGAGTCCCCGGGCGGTTGAAGTGCATCTTGCCATAAACTGCGGTGAAGTAACCGGCGGCATCGAGATTTTTTGCCAAGGTGGGCTTGCTCTCATCGAGTGCAGTGCTGAGCACCGTCACACCCGCCGAATGCGGCAACTGCCCGGTGAGAATCGATTGCCGCGAGGGCGTGCAAACGGGAGCATTGCAATAGTTCGCGGCAAAGCGAGCGCTCTGCGAGGCGAAGTGGTCCAGCACGGGGGTCTGCGCCCGCGTGTTCCCATCAACTCCCAGAACGTACCCCGCGTGGTCATCGGCGATCAGGAACAGCAAGTTGGGTTTTCGGTCCGCAGGCCGGGCCACAAAACCGCGAGCCGGCCGCGCAAGCAATCCCGAAGCCCCGCCCGCAATTGCACCCAGAAATTTGCGCCGCGTTGTGCCCATGATCAATAGCCCCCGATGTCAAATGATATGCGCCGAAGCGCTGATTTTCCAGAAGGTTTTCGTGGGCTTGGATCTCATTATCACAACCGCAGGAGAGTGTGCCGGCCAGGGATTGTAGCGCGTGTCTCCACCCGCGGTTCTTACTGAGAGGTCAATCGAGTCTTTCGAACTTCACTGCGTCCGCAATGATGGCGCCATCGGCCTGGTTGGTGAGTTTAACGTAGTAAGGGTTCACCGCAGTTCCCAAAACTTTCCATGCACCCGCATCGTTGTTGAGATCAACCTGCACGGTTTGCGAGCCGCTTTCGGAAACGATGGTGAAAGTCGCGTTGGTTGCGAAGCGGCCGATATTGGGGCGGCCGTGGTAGATGGAAATCCTGTAGGATCCGATCAGAGGGTTGTCGTTTTGCCAGACGGCGCTTCGCGAGCCGTCGCCGGCTTCGGTCCAGAAGGCGCCGACCTCCCAATTGCCGCTTGCCGTGGCGACATCATTGTGCCATCCGCTGCCGTTGAGCTGGAACCGGGCGCCGATGGTCTGGTCATCGACGATGACTTCGTTTTCCGGTTGGGTGAAGATCTTCCACCTACGAAGTTGAATTTCGCGCGAGGGCTGGTTCAGCTTCATCCATTCGTCCAGGCGAGCGGAGAGCTCCGCAAACGCCT
>JASHSC010000221.1 GCA_030036915.1 Terriglobia bacterium | reverse complement strand
GGACCGGAATTACGACCATGGGAGTGGCAATAGTCTACGTGCTGTTCGCGGGCGCCGCGCGAGTGAAGCCCTCCGGCTTCGTCCGTTGGACGCTGGAATATATGGAGGAGCAGCACGGCTTGCAAGTGCACTGGCCGCAATCGGCCATCCGCAGCGTCATCGGGATAGCCGGCACTCTGGTGGATACTTCAGGGCTCCAACAAAACTTCGACTCGCCGAAATACAGCGTTATGATCTGGCGCATTTACGGAACAATCCTGATAATGGCATGCCTTGCCGTGGCACTCTGCCTCGCTCGCAGAAAGTTTAGGGCGCGCCTGCTTCAGCTTGTACGGTCCAACACTTCATTCACATCGGTACTCATGATGATGGTCGCCTGGAGTGGATTCGCCTTTCTTTGGGAGCCGGTGGGGCACTTCTGGACCGTGCTGCTGTTTCCCGCCGCATATCTCGTCACGTGGTGGATGAAAGGGATCGGAAAGCGCACCGAGTTCGCGTTGGCGGCCTCACTGCTGCTGATTTCCGCATGGAACCTTCGCGCCGACCACCGGTGGGACCAAGCCAACACTGTAAACTATCCTCCTCCGATGCTGGAGCAGATCCGCGCCGAACTCGGCCCGGATGATGTCTTCATCGTCGCGGGCAGGGATTGGTACGCCAACATGGACTACGACCTTCTTCTCGCTTGCCTCGATGACTGGCCGAACGACCCGGCCCTCGATTTGCTCGATGACTACGTCATGATGAGTTCAACGGAATCGTGGCAGCAGCGGCTGGGCCACAAAATCCAGGAGGTCATTGACGATGGCGGCCGCGTCTACGTTGCCGACCACATTTTCTGGTCCGATTCCTACCAGGACATCCAGCAGTCAGCAAGCCTTTTCGACGATTACGCCCGCCCGGAATTTGCCGGCGTGAATGGCGAAAGCCTGCGCATCGAGATCAAGCGGTTCTTCAGCCAATACCAGCTCGCGAAGTCCACCTTCAGAGTCGGTGCCGATCCCTATTGGGAGCTGAAGCCGGTGAATTAACCCGAATCCAGCGGCCGCCCTCGTGTTGTTCCGCCAAAAGCCCCACCGGCCTCCACGAAAACCCCGTGTGCGGTTATACTGAAGCAATATGGCCTTGCAAGAGGATGAGCATATTTTAGACGCCTTTCGCCGCTGGGGGTTTCTGGCCGCGGACCTTGACCCCGTGGGATACATGCGGCCGCTGGCACCGCCCGAACTCGCCCTCCAAGGTGAAGCGTCGGAGCGGGCGCGCCGCTGCTATTGCGGCACGATTGGCGCGGAGTTCATGCACATTCCCGACGCGGAGCGCCGCCAGTGGGTGGCTGAGCGCATGGAGGAAGAGCCGGCGCATGTGGATTCGACGCGCGTCCTCGACCGCCTGATTCGCGCCGGGCTGTTCGAGCAGGTCTTGCAATCGCGCTACATCGGCACCAAGCGTTTTTCGCTTGAAGGAATCGTCACACTGATCCCCGTGCTCGATGAAATTGTGGATCGCGCCGCGACGCTGGGCGCTGAACAAATTGTGCTGGGCATGAGCCATCGCGGACGGCTGAACGTGATGGTGCACATCGTCGGAAAATCTCCGGAGGACGTCTTTGCGCGCTTCGAAGACGTCGATCCCCGCAGTTTTTTGGGCGGCGGCGACGTGAAGTATCACCTCGGCGCCACGGGCAGTTATTCGACCGCGCACGGCGCTCAAGTGGATGTCCACCTGGTGTCGAATCCCTCGCACCTCGAGGCCGTCGATCCTGTTGCGCTCGGGCGCGCGCGCGCCAAGCAAGCTCGCCTGTGCGGGCGCGACACGAATTGTGTGCTGCCCGTGCTGCTCCACGGCGATGCAGCCTTCGCGGGCCAGGGGACCGCGGCGGAAACACTCAACCTCGCCAATCTGGAGGGATACACCATCGGCGGCACGGTGCACGTGGTGGTGAACAATATGATCGGGTTTACCGCCAATCCTCAGGACACTGCTTCCACACGCTTTGCCTCGGACGTGGCGAAGCGCCTACCCATTCCGATTTTCCATGTGAATTCCCAGGATCCCGACGCCGCTGTACGCGTGGCGTGCTGGGCGGTGGAGTATCGGTATAAGTTCCGCAGCGACGTGGTGCTGGACCTGATCGGCTACCGCCGTCACGGTCACAGCGAGGTGGACGATCCCACCACGACGCAGCCCGTGCGCTACCGCCGCATCGCCTCCATGCCCGCCGTCTGGGAAACTTACGCGCAGCGTCGAGGAATCGATGCAGCGCCGCGTATTGCCGAAATCAAGACCGAAATGGAAGCGGCGCTCAAGCGTGCGCGCAGCATCCGCAAGAGCCCAACTCTCCGCAAGCTCCCGCCTTATTGGGACGCCTATCAGGGCGGCGCTTACGACCCGGCGATGGAAGTCGAAACCGCGGTGCGCGCCGAGGAACTGGTGACCGTGGGCGAATTGATGGCGCGTGTGCCCGTGGAATTTTCCACGCATCCCAAAGTGAAAAAGCTCCTCGAGCAGCGTATTCAGATGACGCAAGGCCGCATGCTCTTTGATTTCGGTTCGGCCGAGCTTTTGGCCTACGGCACGCTTCTTCGGCAGGGAACGCCCGTGCGCCTGAGCGGGCAAGACAGCCGCCGCGGAACTTTCAATCAACGGCACGCCACGCTATTTGATACGGAAACTGAAGCCGCATACACACCGCTCGCCAACATGGACATTCACCAGCCGGCGTTTGAGATTTATGACTCGCCGCTTTCCGAGGCCGCCGTGGTAGGGTTTGAATACGGCTATAGCCGCGATTATCCGGAGACGCTGGTGCTGTGGGAAGCGCAATTCGGTGACTTTGCCAACGGCGCGCAAGTTTACATCGACCAGTTCATCGCGGCGGGCGAGGACAAGTGGGGACTGCTCTCGGGATTGGTCCTGCTGCTTCCGCACGGGTACGAAGGTCAGGGGCCGGAGCACTCCAGCGCGCGCCCCGAACGCTTTCTGCAACTCGCCGCGCGCGACAACATACAAATTTGCCAACCCACCAACGCCGCCCAGTATTTTCATTTGCTGCGCCGTCAAGCCTTGCGGCGATGGCGCAAGCCGCTGGTAGTTTTTACGCCCAAAGGCATGCTGCGCCAACCGGCTGCGCTCTCGCCCTTGCAGGATTTCACCGGTGGCCGCTTTCAAACCGTAATCCCGGATAGCGAGGTTGCGGACGCCGACCGCGTGCTGGTGACGACAGGAAAAATCGTTCATGCCTTGCGCGCCGAACGCAAGAAAATCGGCGACACGCGCACCGCGATTCTTGCCCTGGAGCAGATATTCCCTTTTCCGGAGAGCGAATTGGTTGCCGCACTCAACCAGCATGCCGCCGCACACGAGGTGGTGTGGGTGCAGGAAGAGCCGGCCAACATGGGCGCGATCTCATTCATGATGCCGCGCCTGCGGCGCCTGGCCAAGCCGCGCTCCGTGCGCTCTGTAAAGCTCTCCGCCAGCCCCAGCCCCGCCACCGGCTCCGGCAAAGGCCACGACGTGCAGCAGAAGACCCTGCTCGCGCTGGCCTTCGCAATTGCCCAGGCGGTATAATCAACCCATGCCGATTGACACGCGCCTAACCTACGAGGATTACTGCCTTGTGGAGAGTGGCGGCGCCCGTCTCGCCAGGTAGAAATCCTGCGGACTGAATCGCCTCAAACCGCACAAGCCGCCTGGAACGCGAGATTTGCATCCCCTTGCGCTATGATGTAGGCGCAGCACCAGACGACTGAACGAAAGAAATGCCCGAGGGGGCCATGCCATGGAAATTCGCAAGCAGGACGCGCTGGCTTATCACCGCTCCGGGCGGAAGGGCAAAATCGAAGTCGTTCCCACCAAGCCCTGCCGCACGCAATGGGATTTGAGCCTGGCCTATTCTCCGGGCGTCGCCGAACCCTGCCTGGAAATCCACTCCAAGCCCGAGACCGCTTTCGAATACACGGCACGTGGAAATCTGGTGGCAGTCATTTCCAATGGCACGGCGGTTCTGGGCCTGGGCAATATTGGAGCGCTCGCCGGCAAGCCCGTGATGGAAGGCAAGGGGGTGCTGTTTAAGCGATTCGCGGATATTGACGTATTCGATCTGGAAGTGGATTCCGAAAAACCCGATGAGGTCATTCGCCTCTGCCAGCTTCTGGAACCGACCTTCGGCGGAATCAATCTTGAGGACATCAAAGCGCCCGAATGTTTTTACATTGAGCAGACCCTGCGCAAGACCATGTCAATCCCCGTCTTTCACGACGATCAGCACGGCACGGCCATCATTTCCGGAGCCGCACTGCTGAACGCCCTGGAGATTGTCGGCAAGGACATAAGTAAAGTCCGCGTGGTTTTCAACGGCGCCGGAGCCTCGGGAATCGCCTGCGCGGAACACTACATTCATCTGGGCGTACGCCCCGAAAACATCCTCCTCTGCGACACCACCGGCGTGGTTTACGAAGGGCGTGAAGCCAACATGAATCCCTACAAGGTCCCCTTTGCCGCGAAGACGGATCGACGCACTCTTGCCGACGCCTTCAAGGGCGCCGACGTGTTCGCAGGGCTTTCCGTTGCCAATTCCGTCACGCCGGCGATGCTGCTCTCCATGGCCGAGCGTCCGATTGTTTTTGCGCTGGCCAATCCCGATCCCGAAATCGGATACGAGGAAGCCAAGGCGGCGCGGCCCGACGCCATCATCGCCACCGGCCGCTCGGATTATCCCAATCAAGTGAACAATGTCCTGGGCTTTCCGTTCATTTTTCGCGGAGCTCTCGACGTGCGGGCGCGAGCCATCAATGAGGCCATGAAGCTCGCCGCCACCCGCGCCCTGGCGGCCCTCACCAAGGAGGACGTGCCCGATTCCGTCCTGCGCGCCTACGGCGTCAGCCGCATGCACTTTGGCCCGGAGTACATCATTCCCAAACCCTTTGATCCCCGCGTGCTCATCTGGGAATCCGCTGCCGTGGCTGAGGCCGCCATGTCGAGCGGCGCGGCGCGGATTACCGTTGACATCAATGAATATCGAGAGCAACTGCAAAGGCGGCTGGGGCGCACCTACGCCGTAATGCAGAACATCCGCTTTCGCGCCAAAGCGGCGCCCAAGCGGATCGTATTTTCGGAAGGTGAGCACGAGAAAATCATTCGCGCCAGCGCCCGCCTGGTGGAAGAAAAAATCGCCCGGCCCATTCTGCTCGGCAGGCCTGCGGTGATTGAAAAGAGGTTTCACGAGCTGGGCCTCGACCAGCATGGAGTGGAGATCATTGAGCCGCTCCAATCCGGCCGCCTTCCCGTCTATATCGACGAATTGTTCAGGCTGCGTCAGCGCTCGGGCATCACCCGCGCGGAAGCAAATGAGTGGATGCTCGACAGCAATTATTTCGGCGCCATGATGGTCAACCTGGGCGATGCGGATGGATTCGTCGCCGGAGTCAGCCAGCATTATCCCGACACCATCCGTCCCGCCCTGCAAATCATTCGCACGCGGCCGGGCGTCAAGCGCGTCTCGGGGCTCTACGTGATCGTTACCAAGAAGGACGTCTACTTTTTCGGCGACACCACGGTGAACATCGAGCCCAACTCGGAGGATCTTGCCGAAATCGCCATTCTATCAGCCGAGGTGGCACGCTGGTTCAACGTGGAGCCGCGTGTCGCCATGCTTTCGTTTTCAAACTTCGGCAGCACGCGCCACCCGCTGGTGGATAAAGTCCGAAAAGCCACGGAGATGGTGAAGGAAAAGGCCGCGGGACTGGTGGTGGACGGCGAGATGCAAGCCGATACGGCCATCGTGCCGGAGCTGGTGGTGGAGGATTATCCCTTCTCCCAGGTGAAGGGCGACGCCAACGTGCTAGTGTTCCCCAGCCTTGAAGCGGGCAACATTGCCTACAAACTCATGATGCGAATGGGTGGTGCAGAAGCTCTGGGGCCCATCCTGATGGGCATGGCCAAGCCCGTGCATGTGCTGGCGCGCGGCTCAGGAGTGGAGGAGATCGTTAACATGGCCGCCATCGCCGTCGTCCACGCTCAGGCGGGCGTGCTGGGAATCCGCCAGCCGGCCACTGTGAAATCTACCGCACCCTCGTAAGCATTCCATGACTCAGCCTGGAGGAAAAAACCTAGGAAAAGCTATCACCAAAGAGGGCACAGAGCTTCATAGAGATAGACGTCTCTGTAGTTCTCTGTGATCTCTGTGGTGAAAGCTTTTCCTCCCCTCATTTCCCTGTTGACATTCTACAGAGAAATACATATTTTCCTGTTGGCGTTCTAAAGGAGAAATTCCAGTGGGACAGGAAGTGTTGCAAGGAACGCTCGACCTAATGGTGCTTAAGGTTCTCGAGAGCATGGGGCCGATGCACGGTTACGGCATCGCGCGGCGCCTGGAACAAATTTCGGAAAACCTGCTTCAGATGAACCAGGGCACGCTATACCCCGCCCTGCTTCGCCTCCAGCAGCGCGGTTGGGTGAGCTCAAAGTGGGGCGCTTCCGACAACAATCGGAAGGCAAAGTTCTACTCGCTCACCAAGTCCGGGCGGAAACAGCTCATGGCGGAAGAAGAAAACTGGGGGCGGACGGCGGCGCTGATGCAGCGGCTTCTGGCGGAGACTTCAAGTTAACAGTCGTCAGTCAGAACGAACTGATTGCTCGCGAGGGCTGACCACCAATGGTTGAGGGCCGTGTCCTCATTTCAATCATGGTGTGGTCCACCTGACCGCGCCGTAGGGGCGACGCATCGTCCCTACGAGGGCAGACTTGACTCAAATGCGAATTCTGATCGCGCGAATCTTCGGGCTTTTCCGCAAGCGACGGCAGGAGCTTGAGCTGGAACAGGAACTGCGGTCGCATCTCGAAATGCTGACGGCGGAAAATGTGCGCAAGGGCATGAGCCGTGCTGATGCGCGCTATGCGGCGCTGCGCAGCTTCGGCGGCGTAGAACAAACCAAGGAGAGCTACCGCGATCAGCACGGCCTCATTTGGCTGGAATCTTTCTCGCAGGACGTTCGCTACGGACTCCGAATGACCGCGAAGTGGCGGGGCCTCAGCGCGGTGCTGGTGGTCACCCTGGCGCTGGGGATTGGCGTGAACACGGCCATTTTCAGCGTACTGAATGGATGGCTGCTGCGCCCGCTGCCCGTCCGCGCGCCTGAGCAAATTGTAGTTCTGGCCTTTCACCCCAAGGGATTGCGCGATTCCAAATTTTCTTTCCCCAACCTTCAGGATTTTCGCAAGCAGGCCGATGCTTTTTCCGACGTCTTTGCTTATTCCGTGGGGGTAGCGGGTCTGAGCGTGGATGGCCGAGCAGGCGAATTCGCCTACAGCGCAGTTACGGGCAATTATTTTTCGGCGTTGGGAATCAAGCCGGAGATTGGGCGATTGCTTCTCCCCGGCGAAGGCGAAAAGCCCGCTGAGAACCTGCTGCTCGTCCTCGATTATTCCTACTGGCAGCGCGCCTTCGGCGGGGATCGCGCCGTCCTCAGCAAGGGCGTTCTAATCAACGGCAAGCCCACCACGATAATTGGAGTTGCGCCCGAGGATTTTCACGGCACCTTCTTTGCCTTCAACATGGACGGTTATCTTTCCCTGAATGCGATCCCGCTTGTCTCGGGTGCCGCAGGGTTTTGGACGGACCGGCGCGACCGCAGCCTGATGACGCTTGCGCGACTCGAGCCAGGAGTAAGCATCGCCCGGGCGCAGAGTTCCGCAGAAGTGGTCACTGGCCGCCTGGACGCGCAATACCCCGAGATGATCCGGGGCTCCAGCACGCGCGTCATTCCGGAACGTCTTGCGCGACCGGCGCCTTTTGTCACTGACTTCGTCCCCGTCATCGCCGGACTCTTTCTTGTGCTGCCCGCATTGGTTTTGCTGTTGGCGTGCCTCAACGTGGCCAACATTCTATTGGCGCGGGCCAGCGTGCGCCAGCGCGAGATGGCCATCCGCGCCGCGCTGGGAGCAAGGCGCAGCAGGCTGATCCGCCAGATGCTTACGGAAAGCCTGCTACTGGCGCTTCTCGGCTGCGTAGGAGGGCTGCTCCTCGGTGAGTGGGCGGTTCGGACGAGCGGTGTGATGCTTCACTCCGTAACCTCCTTGACCTCGAGCCTCGGCTTTAGTCTCGATGCCGGTCTTGACTGGAGGGTCTTCACCTACACGCTGGCAGCAGCGGTACTCTCCGCGCTGCTGGTGGGCGTGTGGCCGGCATTGCGTCTTGGCGTAGTGGACCTGGGCGCCGTGCTTCACGAAGGGGAAAGGGCCAATTCCGGGGGAACGGGGCGTCAGGCGGTTCGCAGCGTCCTGCTGGTGGCGCAAGTGGCGGGTTCGCTGATGTTGCTGATCGTCGCCGGACTGTTCATGCGCAGCCTGGACCGCGCCGAGCATATGGACCTGGGCTTCGATCCCGACCACGTGCTTAACGTCACGCTGGACGCCACTCAAATCGGGTACGACTCAACGCGCGCACGGGCGTTTTACCGCAACCTGGAGGACCGTGTGCGCGCGCTGCCCGGCGTTCAATCCGCCAGCCTGGCTTTGACCGTGCCTCTGGGTGCTCCCAGTCCGGCGAGCTTCGTTTATATTGATGGGCAGCCGCTTGCCCCCAGCCAATTGCCTCCGGAGATTTCCTACGACGGCGTTGACCCTTCTTACTTCGAGACGATGCGTGTGCCGCTGGTGGCAGGCTGCGCCTTTGCAGATTCCGATGATGAAAATTCGCCGCCGGTGGCAATTGTGAATCAGGCAATGGCCAGGAGGTTCTGGCCCCATGAGGACCCGGTGGGCAAACGCTTCAGCTTGAAGAGCGCCAGCGGGCCGTTTATCCAGGTGGTGGGCGTGGCGCGCGACGGGCAGTCAATGTGGGCTCTTTCGGCGGACATCCGACCGTATTTTTACCTTCCCCTCGCGCAGCGTTTCAGCCTCGCGCTGGCTCTCCAGCTTCGGTCGTCCGTTCCGCCGGAATCGCTCACCAGCGACGTTCAGATGGAGGTTCGTAAGCTCGCTCCCGACCTTCCTATCATCGATATCCGCACTATGGAGCAGGGAGTTCACGGTCTCGGCGGATTGTTCATGCTTCGTCTTGCTGCCTCACTTTCCGCGGTGATGGGAATCCTCGGAATGATTCTGGCTGCGGTCGGCGTTTATGGCGTGGTCTCCTTCAGCGCCGCGCAACGCACCCGCGAATTCGGCATTCGCATGGCGCTGGGCGCGAGTCGCCGCGACATTCTGGCGGCCGTTCTTCGTCAGGGAATGCAATTGACCCTGGCGGGAATGGCGGCGGGACTGGCTGGAGCGCTGGCGCTCAGCCGCCTGCTGCGAAACATGCTGATGGGCATTCAGTCGGGCGATCCTGAAACTTTTGTCGGCGTGTCGTTGATTTTGCTCGCCGTCGCGCTCTTGGCCAGCTATCTGCCTGCCCGACGGGCAACGAGAGTGGATCCGATGGTGGCGCTGCGCCACGAATGAGCGATGAGCGATTTGTCGTGTACGGATGGAGTTTCAAATGGCAGGATTCAGAATGTTGATCCCAAGATTTCTCGGCATGTTTCGAAAAGAACGCCGCGAAGCGGACCTGAATGAAGAAGTGCGCACCCATCTCGAAATGCTGGCAGAGGAAAATGTGCGCAAGGGAATGAACCAATCCGAAGCGCGCTATGCGGCACTGCGTAGTTTCGGCGGCGTGGAACAAGGCAAGGAGAGCTATCGCGAGCAGCATGGACTCGTGTGGCTGGAAATGAAGGCCGGGTGCAATCTATGACGCGGTTGCGTATTGCGATTTCGAGGTTCCTGGGGATCTTCGGAAGGGCGCAGCAGAACCAGGAGATCGAGCGGGAATTCCGCTCGCACCTTCAGATGCTGACGGAGGAAAACGTGCAAAAAGAGAAGTCGGCACTCTCCCGGTGGGATTTTCTCATTGGGAATGTCAGACGCAGAGATTGAAATGCCTCCCTGCGCCAGCCTGCGAAAATCCGCGTCGAGCCCTACTGCTTGAGAATCAACAAAATCGGATAAGTTTCCGTTTCATTGTCGACAAGAATAAATTTGGTACTGGAAATGACGATGCCATCAACAGTGCCAACCATTGCAAAGTTGATGGTCCCGTTGGAATTCACTGCCGCGAGGCTGCCGGAGAGAGGCGTATCCTCATCTTGCCCACCCGGGCCTGAGTAGTCGGAGTAACCGCTGGCACCACCTGAGCTGGTCAGGACCAAACTCCCGACGCCAATGCTGTTGCCTACCGTCACGTTATTGTTTATCACCAGTGAGTCTCCGAAGTAATACGACCCCGCAATGGTGGAAAAGCCGAAGGGCCCGCCCGTCTGCGCTTCTCCCTGCCCGAAAGACATGCTCGTATCGGTACCCAACGCGAAGGCAGTATCCGTGGAAATGAGATAGAAAATGGGCGTGCTTTCGCAATTGGTCCCGCTGAGCGTCATGCGCCCATTCGCGCCCACCGAGTAAGCACAAGTGACGGATATGGGAGTTTGCCACGTCCCGCCCTGGCCCTGATAGAGATTGATCGCCATGGAGTTGGACCCATTCCCATCCAGCAGGCCCAGGGTCACGCTCCCTTGTGATCCACTGTTCAATGAAGTTAGGTAGACGGCCATGTTGCCGCTGACGGAACTCGCGCTGAAGCCGCCGTTGGGGACGGTCTGCTCGACCAACTCGCCCTCGAGGTATTTGTTCGCTGCCAGATCCAGCAAATCTGCGGTCGAAACCATATAAACCGTTCCGCTGCCTTCACTGGTTGCGCCATTTTGCAAGCTATAGGTTGCCCGGCCATTGGAATCGAAGGTCGAATACGTGCCTGTATACCCCGTGTAAGGTGTTGAGGGGCCGTTCCCGCCGTTCACAGTTCCGTCGACGTTCTCGTCCTCTTCCAGGTCGTTAAGTGTGCTGCTGCCATTGACATTAAAAGTGCCGGCAACCGCCGCAGGCACGGATTCATACCCGCTCAGTGCGAACGCATAGCTGCTGCCGGTGGGCAGGCCGCCGCTGAAGTCGGCTGCGGTTTGTTGCTTCAGTACACCGGTGGCGGAGAAATAGGTGCTCGATCCGGGCGCATCCCACTCCACCAGGCGGCCCGCGGTGGCGACGCTGGAAGCAAACGTACCGAGCGACATGCGGACATTGAACGTGCCGAAGCTCGTCGCCAGCGTGGCGCAACCCAGGTTGTCCGAACCCACCGAGTACGAGCTGCTGGCAGTGGTAATGGCGTAATTCCCCGACCCCAGAATGCCGTTGGTGTCAATTTCGCCGGCGGTGATGTGTCCGCTGCCGTCGGCGGTGAAGGATCCGATTACCCCCTGGTAGCCCAGGGAGTTAAACCCGGTCAGGCTGAAAGCGTACTGGCCGCTGAGGATTGCCTCATTCCCCGAATCCTCGCACGCCAGGGCCTCCGGCGTCGTCACGGTAAGGCTCAGGGACTGCGTATAGGTCAAGTGCGTCGGGGTGGTAGAATCCGTCACCTTCACTGAGAAGATCGTCGTCCCATTCGTAGTGGGAGTGCCGCTGATTACACCTGTGGAAGAATCGAGCGTCGCCCACGCAGGTGGCGAGCCGCTTGCAACACTGAACGTGTAAGGCGGAGTGCCGCCGGATGCCACCACAGCCTGGGCGTAGGGGACCCCAACTGTGCCGCTGGGAAGCGATGTGGTGAATATGGACAATGGGATGGGGTTGATGACCACCGTAAGCTGTTGGGTGGCCGTCTGCGCAGTGGGCGTGGTGGAATCGGTTGCCTTCACCGTAAAGGTATAGCTTCCCGCAGCGAAGAGATTGCCGGTAATCGTCTCCAAGCCGTTCGGCTCACCCTGCAGGAACAAGAGCGGAGGAAGTGAACCGCTGACGACGCTCCAACTAATGGGCAGGATGCCGCCGGTGGTTTGAATGTTCTGGAAATACTGGGTGCCCACCGTGCCGTTGGGCAGCGAGGTTGTGGTGATGGCAAAAGTGGAACCCGACGTCGGCGCCGTGATGGTGACCGTCAAGGAGGCCGACTGGGTCATGTCCGCGTTGCTCGTGGCCGTAAGGGTAAATGTAGCAGGCTGCGGCACGCGGTTCGGCGCGGTGTAGGTGAACGAGGGATAAGTGCCGGTGATGGTTCCATAGCTCAAGTTGGCGGTAACGCCGTTGATTGTCCAGGTGACGCCCGTGCCGGAAGTGCCGGTCACGGCCACCGTCAGCCCCAATGTCGTACCTGCCTGCACACTTTGCGGGCTGGACGGGGATGTAATGGCAACGGCTACATTACTGGCCACGGAAGGTCCATCCAGCTCGAGGGTCGGGAAGCAAGTCGGCGCTCCGGAGCAATCCGTGTTGTTGTTCGAAATGAAATGGGAGCCGTCCACGGCCAAAGCGAGCACCTCTGTCGTAGCTCCCTGGGTTTCCGAAATCACCCCAGTGCTGCTGATGTTTACCCCGCTGAAGGGGTTGATCTGGTCGGGGTCCTCGCCGTTGGTGGAAATATCGTCCTCAATCGAAACGCCCATGAGCGTGTTGCCCGCACCTGCGGCAAGGGTAATCGCACTTTCTTCGGCCGTGGCGCTCTGGCTGAGGATTTCCGCGGTCCCTCCGGTGAAAGCACCCACCACAGAAGCTGGTGTAAACCCGCCGCCCGGCACGGTTTGAGGCAAAACGTATCCGGCGGAGCTTCCGCTGTCATTGTTCACCACCACCGCGGTGTTTGGAGCATACAGGTAGAACATTCCACCGCACCCCGAAGAAGCTCCTCCATTTCCGTTGCCTTCGAAGGTGTAGCTGCAGCTTCCCGTGGTGCCATTGTTTATCCAACTGCCGCCTGCATTTTTGTAATCGGCATTGATGGTCAATGTGCCGGAGCCGTCGGCGCTGACCAGGGCAAATTCGATCGTTCCGCTGGTGGAACTCTCCAGGCCATTGGCGTAGTAAACGCCGTTGCTGTTGAGCGAACCCTGGCCGTAAGTGCCTGGGCTCTGCTGCTGGAAGGTTTGGCCGGCCAGAACCGCCGCATCGGAGCTGCTGATACTGTTCGTGAGCTCCACTGTTCCAGTGGCGGCCGTGGAGGTCATGTAGCCGGTCAGGTTGATCGTCGTGCCGAAAGATTCGGTAAAGCGCCCGTATTGATCGGCGCCGGTATAGGAGCCCCCGAGGCCGCTACCGAAACCGCTTAGGGTCCCAGCTTGGTCATTGCAGTATTGCTCCCCGTTGGTAATCGAGCCGGCGCTGTCACTCTCAACGCCGTCGCAGGCAATTCGCCCGCCATTTCCGGCAGTGTCCCAACCTGTCATCAAGTGAACGTAGTTGCCGCTCAAAGCGCTGAAACTCGATGCCGTGGCCGTGGTGGAAGTGGTCTGCTGGAAGAGTTGGCCGGAAGCAATGTACGCATTGCCGTTTGCAGCATCAAATTCGATCGTCCGGCCTTGGGCGGCCGTGGCAGGAGTGCCAGAAATCGAGCTTAGAACAAAACGCCAGGTGAAACTTCCTCCGCCCGAGACGCTGAAAGTGGCGCATCCGCGGTTATCCTGCCCAACGCTGTAGGTGCCTGAAATAGCCGTGGGGCCGGTCGTGGACGAACCCAGTACGGCGTTGCGGTCAAATTCTCCGCCTACGATGGTACCCGCACCATTGGCCACAAACGACCCTACGCGGGCGAAGAACCCCGTATTATGGAATCCGATCTCGCTGAACGCGTATTGCCCTTGCAGAACGGACTCATTCCCCGATTCGCAAATCGTGGATTGGGCCGGGTCGATATTCAGGTTTATGGTGCCCGTGAACTGGTTGCCCTCCGAATCGGTCACCTTGACGTTGAAGGCAAATGATCCGATGCAGGTGTTCAAGGGATTGCCCACCAGATAGCCGCTGCCAGATAGGCGGAGGCAGGACGGGGCCGTTTGACCGCCGGCCAGAGAAAGGGCCCAAGAAGTGTAGACGCCTGTGCCTCCACTGGCCGTCAACTGGTATTCATAGCCAGTCCCAACAACAGCATCCGGGGGGGAGGTATTGTTGATTGAAAGGGGAAGAAGTCCCTCGCCGCCCAGCGGGGCGGATTGCTGGCTGCCAGAAACATTGCCGGCATTATCCGTAAACACCAGGGAGGCATTGCGATTGCCCGTCCCCTGAGGCTTGAAGGTCAGCGTCACCACGCAACTGTTGGAGCCGGCCGTGGAGCTTAATGTACTCCCGCAAGTATTGCCGGTCATGTTGAAATCGCCGGAATTCGGGCCGGTAATTTGGATGCTAGAAATGCTCAGCGTGGCGGTCCCGTTGTTGGTCAGCGTTACGGTCATGCTGGGGCTGGTGTTGCCCTGGATTTCTTCATTGAATATCAGGGTGCCGAGGGGCGAAAGCGTTGCGCCGGGTATGCTGCTGGTGACCGATAAAGTTGTCGAACCACTAATCGGTGGCGGCGAGACTGAAATGGGGCTTGCACCGAAGCCGGCGAAGGGTGTGGCAGCCGCAAAAGTCGCGGTGATCGTTGTGCTGCCCCCCGAAGCGCCTGTGGCGAGACCCGAACTGCTGATGGAAGCAACACCCGATGCTGATGATAGCCACTGGACCGAAGCCGTCAGGTTTTGGGACCGCCCTCCGGCAAAGTTGCCTGTGGCGGTGAACTGTTGCGTCAGCCCCGAGTTGATCGTGGTGTTTGCCGGCGTTACAGTAATCGAACTAAGTCCATTAACATTGCCGACGCCAGTGAGGGTAACCGCCAGTGGATTACTTGAGGCGCTCGTCGCCAAAGTGAGCGTGCCCGCCCTCGTTCCCACCACACTCGGCGTAAAGGTAACAGCGATCGAGCAACTCTGCCCGGCGCTCAAAGTTGAACTGCAAGTGCCGCCTGTGATTGCAAAGTCCCCTGTGGCCGAGGATGATTCCAGGGTGTATGGCTTGTTCGCGTGATTTGTTATCACAACGCTCTGTGCCGCGCTGCTGATTCCCAAAGTGTCGCTGGCAAAAGCCAGGCTGACGGGTGAAAGGGTCAGGGGCGCGATCACATTTCCCGATATGCTGAGGGGGGAGAGACCGCGGGCAGAACCTTCACCGGATGTTGCCGGGCGCAGACCCGCCGAATCCGCTTGAGGTTGCGGAAGCAGTGCGTTCTGCTGGCCGGCAGGCGTTACTTGTGCTGGTCCTTCAATGTTATTAACTTGCATCATACCAACACCGCCCCCCGCGAGGCCGATCACAACAACACCCGTTCCTGCCAGTGCAATCGTCCTGGGTTCGTTCTGCCGGCTATCCGTAATCCTTAGGGTCGAGGAACGCAATCCCGATGCTGAGGGCGTAAAGGTCACCGAGATCTGGCACGACTCCTTTGGTGCGAGAGTATTAGGACTGAGCGGACAATTGCCTCCCGCTGTGAAGTCGCTCGGAGCAGTCCCGCCGCCAATGGTAATGCTGCGAATGGCCAAAGGCTCAGACTGGGAGTTCTTGATCGTAACAGTCAAGGGGACGCTCGATTGGCCGATGACTTGATTGTCGAATGATACCGCCGAGGGTGCTGGCCATGTCTGGCTGAATCCCGCGCTCATGGTTGCAAGAAAAGCGCCGAGGAGGACTATTCCCCTTGGGGAGACGTCCCTCATCATGCTTTTGGCGATCGAATTTTTCCTTATAGAAAATATTGAATGAACTGAACAGGTGTGTGAAACCATGATGATATCCCCCCTGAGGGATTGGCCTGAATTAAAAGGTTGCACGTGACCGCAAAACCTGAGGTGCTGTTAAAGCACATCAGTTCGGCGCCAAACAAAATCCTAGGCTGGACACCCTGTGTTTAATCGATCTGAATCTTTGACTCGTGATGGCAACCCTGCAGAGGCGGCGATGAACGTCGCTCCAGGGTCTGGGGAATCCTACTGATTGGTTTCGAGGATGTCAAGCGCCTCGATGGCTGGTCAGAAACTTGGTATTGCCTTAAAGGGAATGACAAGGGCTGACCTGAAGACCAAGCGAATCAGGCCTCGGCTGGACATTGAAATGCCCGGGGATTATTCTGTGGTGCATCATGAAGTAAATGCATTGCTCTGTGTCTGCACGAATCTGGTGAGAAGCTATGGCGACAATTTCAAGCAGTCTGCGTTTGGCCAGCCGCATGAGCCGGTTGGGAACCGAAAGCGCGTTTGAAGTGCTCGTACGCGCTCAAGCCTTGGAAGCGCAGGGCAAAGAGATTATCCATTTGGAAATCGGCGAGCCGGATTTTGCCACGCCCGCCAACATCGTCGATGCGGGAACGCAGGCTCTGCGCGGCGGCTGGACACACTACGGCCCCTCGGCAGGCCTGCCCCAGTTGCGCGAGGCGGTTGCCGCGGACGTTGCCCAGCACCTGGGAATTCGCGTCCAACCCTCGGAAGTGGTGGTGACGCCCGGCGGCAAACCCGTCATGTTCTTCGCCATTCTGGCACTTGTGGAAGAAGGCGATGAAGTGCTCTATCCTAATCCGGGATTCCCGATTTACGAGTCCATGATTCGCTTCGTAGGCGGCAAGGAAATTCCCTACGGCTTGAGCGAAGAGCGCGACTTTGACGTAAACGTGGATGAAATTCTTGAGAAGCTTACCGATCGTACCCGCCTGGTGATTCTTAACAGCCCCCATAATCCCACCGGCGGAGTCATGGGCCGCGCGGCGATGGCCCGTCTCGCCAAAGAACTTGCGGGCCGCGACCTGTTTGTCCTCTCCGATGAAATCTACGACCGGCTGATTTACGAAGGCGAGCACTCCAGCATCGCGCAGTTTCCGGAGATGCGCGAAAAGACTATCATCCTGAACGGATTTTCCAAAACCTATGCCATGACCGGCTGGCGAATGGGTTATGGCGTGATGCGGGCCGATTTGGTGAAACAAGTTACGCTGCTGATGATCAACTCCGTTTCGTGCACAGCCAGCTTCACTCAGATTGCCGGGGTTGAGGCGTTGCGTGGCTCGCAGGATTCTGTGAACTCAATGCGCGAGGAATTTCGCCGCCGCCGCAAGGTGATTGTCGAAGGCCTGAATCACATTCCCGGCTTCAGTTGCCGGCAGCCGCACGGTGCTTTCTACGCGTTTCCCAACATCCGCAAGACCGGAATGTCATCGCGAGCCCTCGCCGATGCCCTATTGAACGAAGCCGGAGTGGCCTGCCTCTGGGGCAGCTCCTTCGGAGCAAGCGGTGAAGGATATCTGCGCTTCTCGTTTGCCAATTCGGTGGAGAATATTCAAAAGGCGGTGGAAAGGATTGGGGCTTGGGCAAAGGCGAATTCGTGATGCGGAAATTGAAACGTCATCGACGGAGTGGTAGGCCGGCGCATTTTGGCTCCGGCTGGCCCTATCGCTTGGCCCGCACCGTCGAGCTGGCTGGTGAATATCTCGGCGACGCGGAGCGCGCACGACGCTGGTTGAAGCGGCCCAATCGGACACTGGGCGGAATTGCTCCTGCTGATGCCATGGATACGGAACTCAGGGCGCGGACCCTTGAAAACCTGCTGGGCCGCATCGCGTACGGTGGAATCAGTTGAGCCGGGAGTCCCCTACCCTTCGCGCGTTGCTGCAAGCATTTCGCGCTGGCGGCCCAGCCGTGAATCGCGGTCGCGGGCGAAGCGCTGGATGCCCGCGAAGATCGACTCGGGATCAAGGTGGGCTTCTGCGATGACCTCGGGTTCCAAACCGCCGGTCAACCATTGATTGTCCCAATCCGAGGTCAGCGAGTATTCATCCGTCAGGGGACCGAGATTGCGGGCGGGCCACACGCGGCGGGTGCCGGTGCTCACCACCATCAGGTCATAATGCGCCCCAGGCGGCAGAACCGAACGGCGGTAATCCTCCGATTGATGGTCGAAGAGTTCCTCGCTTATGGCGGAGATGATCTTCACGTTGATTCCCGCTGTTTCCAGGCGCGGTAGCAGGCTGACCAAATTGACGGTCGAGCTGCAACCCTGGGCCAGAACGTATCCGGAAGGTGGTTTGCCCGGCGCGAAATCACGGATCACGTAGAACCCTTTGGCGGCGGCCTTGATGTCAGGATCGGCAAAATTGCTGCGATCGGCCACTTTGAAATCCGGCCGCGCGACTTCGATGGAGATGATGCCCACTCTCGGCGCGCGCGCGGCAATCTCCGCGGCGGCAAAGTATCCGGGGACAACGTCGTTGTAATCCCAGAAGTTCAGATGAATGGTTTCGCCGCGAGGGAAGAGCTTCCATACTTGCGTGGAGAAGATTCCGAAGTGCGTGCGCGCATCGGCCGCCGTCTCCGGACCCGAGTGCGCGGCGAGAATGTGCAGCACGCCCATGCGAAACTTGCTGTCCTGGTTCTGCTGACTCCAGACGCGCGCCGGAGTGTACATGAGCGGCGTAAAGGCTCCGTAGGTTCCGCTCATGGCCCAAACGCCGGCAAATCGATTGGGGTCGAGGCTGGCGCTTTGGCTCACCAGCCCAATGGCGGTCGAGACGTTACCCGCTTCCTGAATTGCCGCCTTCAATCGCGTGCCTGCCGGATTGGTCTCGGGATTGTAATGTCCCCACAGGCTACCGTGCTCCATGTTGATCGACTCGGAAAGGTCGGCGGCGATGGTGAAGAAGCGGTTGCCGGTAACGTAGTTCATCCACTTGATGAATTCGGAAATTGCGCGCCTCGTCCCAGCCATTTCGCCCGGCTTGCGGAAGAGCGTGACGGTAACCTGCTTTTCCGCGCCTGAAATGGCATTCTTCACAGTCACCTTTTGGGGTTCCACGGGAAGGTTCGCCACGCGCAGGCGCTCATCCAGGAAGGGATCGCGATGGATGTCAAAGTGCGACGGCATTTCGCCGGGCAGGGTCTCGCCGATTTCCACCAGCCGGTCGGCGAGCCAGTCGCCAAGGCCGTCACGGTCGAGTACTGACATCACAACGTCGATGTTGGTCTTGAACTGAATCAGCCGCTGGCGCGGATCGGTGACCGGCCCCTCGCGAATCCCTTCGAACTTGACGTCATATTGATTCTCAAACGTGCTGGCGAGCGCAACGAGGTAGTCCGAGTTCATCTTCAACGCGTAGGGATGGCTGGGATAGCTCACCACCTGATCGCCATAGCCGGGAATCTTGCCGTCAACGGCGCCGGGCCAGTAACCCTTGGTTGTTTTGCCCGCCACGATGATCGGCCGACGGTCGGATTCATCCCAGTCCTCCATGGTTTTGAGCGCAGAAAGGATCTGGCTGTAATCATTGCCATTCGGCAGCGTCATAACGTTCCAGCCGTAGGAAGTCCACTGGTCCACCAGCCGGTAGTGGTCAAACTTGCGGTCGACCACACCGCCCAAAAGCACGTCATCAATGCCTGCATTGTTGTCCGAAAGCAGAATCCGCAAGCGCTTGCCAACTTGGAGCGCCAGTGCCTGTGTTTTCAGCTCCTGTGCGTGCCCTTCGGTGAGCGCAAACTCACCCTCGAGAGCGATCACTTTCAAGGATCTCGGCCCGCCCACGATATTCCAAAAGACCGCTTTGCCCGCGGCCGTGGCGATGCCGATTCCTGATGGGCCACCGTTCACGTCATTAGTGACATCGGTGCTTTCCGAGTGACCGGCCAGCGCTCGGATGCCGCGAACCTTGGCCTGAGCAAACAAGGGAAGATCCGCCAAACCATGATCCTGAAGCAGGTGCTGTAGCGCGCCCGCGCCGCGCCGGAATCCCAGCGCGTCGATGGGCAGCATGGCCACGTTCGGGTCCACGTGATAGCGTTTGTCGCCCGTAGCCTTGAATTTGCGATCCATGGCGTGGCCCATAATCATCCAGAGCGCGTAGCCGGTTGGAATGTTGTGTCCGCCCGCCAGTAGGAACTTGTCTGTGAAGGGGTGCTTGGGGCGGCGGTAATCGAAGCGCAACCCGCCCAACTCCGGCCCCGCCAGATGCACGGCCACGTTGTAGGGCGTGTAGGCCAAGGGCCCGCCAAAATGCCCCGTTTGCGAGTAGTTCCCAACCATCACCATGGTCATGCAGGTCAGGTATCCAATGTCTTCCAAACCTCTCGGGCGGTTGATTTGCAAATCTAATTGCTCAACCTGCGTGGGTGATGTTTGCGCGTGGACCGTCAAGCTCGGACCCTCCTACAGTGTTGGATTTCAGAGCACAAGCATAATAGACCCAATCGGTGTGATCCGTAAACTCTAACGATGGTTCGAGCGCAGGCATTAAGGCTTAGAAAGGCTTTCACACAGAGATCACGGAGGTTCACAGACAGCGCAGTCTCTGTCCCTCTCTGTGCGCTCAGTGGTGAGGCATGTTCCGATCCTCAACGGTAAAGCCCAAAGTGAATCCGGTAAATTGCAGCCCCAAAAGCTACAGCTTCAGACTCGCCCACATCGCGTCGATCTTCTTCTTCACTTCCGGATCCATTAGGATTTCATCCGGCCAGGGGCGGGCAAAGCCTTCGGTGGGCCATTTGCGCGTCGCGTCGATTCCCATCTTCGAGCCGAAGTTGGGCAGGCGCGAGGCGTGTTCGAGCTGATCCACAGGGCCAAGCGTGAATTGGATGTCGCGTTCCGGGTCGATGTGGTTCAGCGCCTTCCAGGCGACTTCGGCGAGATCGTGAACGTTTACATCGTGATCCACGACGACGAGGCATTTGGTGAACATCGCTCCGGGCAAACCCCAAATGGCGTGCATCACCTTGCGAGCGTGGCCGGGGTAACTTTTGCGAATCGCCACAATCATCAAATTGTGGAAAACGCCTTCGGCGGGCATGTGCATGTCCACCACTTCCGGCATCTGTTTGCGCATCAGGGGCAGGAAAAGGCGCTCGACGGCGTGGCCCATCCAGTAATCTTCCATGGGAGGGCGGCCGACGATGGTGGAAACGTAAATGGGATCGCGCCGCCGCGTGATGCAGGTTACGTGAAACGCTGGGAACTTGTCTTCGAGCGAATAAAAGCCGGTGTGGTCACCAAAGGGGCCTTCGGTGCGGATGTCGTCAAGGTCGACGTAACCTTCGAGCACAATCTCGGCGTTGGCAGGAACTTCCAAGTCCACGGTTTCGCACTTCACCAGCTCCACGGGCTGCTGGCGCAGGAAACCGGCGAAGAGAAATTCATCCAAACCCTCGGGCAGGGGCAACACTCCGGAGAGCATGGTCGCCGGATCGGCTCCCAGCGCCACAGCCACGTCCATGCGGCGGCCCTTGCCCTGGCGCTCGAGCCAGCGGAAGTGTTCTGCGCCGCCCTTGTGAACCTGCCAGTGCATGGCGGTGGTACGCTCGTCATATACCTGCATTCGGTAGCAGCCCACGTTGCGGCGGCCGTCGCGCGGATTGCGCGTGATCACCATGGGAAACGTGATGAACCGGCCGCCATCCTGCGGCCAGCACTTCATGATGGGCAGACGGGCGAGCGAAAGGTTTTCGCGCTCGATGACTTCCTTCACGGGTCCGCTGCGCACCGCTTTGGGAAAGACCGAACTGAGTTCGGAAAGTTTAGGCAGCAGTTTGACCTTGTCCATGAAGCCTTCCGGCGGCTTCATGTCGAGCAAGTCTTCAAGCCGCCGTGTGACGTCGTCGAGAGCCTTGACGTCGAGCGCCAACTCCAACCGCCGCCTGGTGCCCAACGAGTTGATGAGCAGGGGCACGGCATAATCCACACCATCGCGAGCGGAGCGAGGCTTTTCAAACAGCAGCGCGGGCCCACCGGCCTTTGAAACACGGTCCGTGATTTCGGTAATCTCCAAATCAACGTCGACGGGAGTGGGGATGCGCTTCAGCTCGGCTTCGCGCTCCAGACGAGCCATGAACTCACGCAAATCATTGTAGGCCACGGCAACTCCTCACATTTTCAAAGGCGAAACGGTTAGTAATGGGTCAGTTTGAATTTCGTAGGGGCAGGGCTTGTCCCTGCCCGTGTTGTGGCAATGCCGGGAGGGCACCCACAAGGGGTGCCCCTACGCCGAGATTTCAAACTGACCCGCTATCAAACGGTTTCGAAAGTTTAAAGGATAAAGGATAATGGGTAAAGGCCAGGGTTTCGGCTTTGGCCTTTGCCCTTTCATCCCTGACCGTTATCCTTTACGATGCGAGCGATTCGGACGGAATGCTGTGAATAACCCCTTTTCCCCCGACTGCCGGAAATTGCAGCGCTATGCCGGGCTGGCAACGGCTGCCCTGATGGCGTGCGCCACCATTATTACCGTCCTTATGAAAGGGGCGCAAACCACTCCTCAGGAAGTCGCCACGCACGATGTTGCACCCGCCTTTAAGCTCCAGGTGGAGCGCAACCTGGTTACGGTTCGCGTCGTGGTGCGCGACCGGAAAGGGGAAGCGGTCGACAACCTGCGCCAGGAAGACTTTCAACTTTTTGATCGCGGCAAGAAACAAACCATCGAGACCTTCACGGTGGAGAAGCCTGCTCCGAATCCCGCGGAGAAATCCCCCGATGCCTCCACACCACAGCCGGCATCGGAAGCCACAGGGAAAACGCCGCCGGATTTCACGTCCCCGCGCCGATACGTGGCGCTCTATTTCGATGACGTTAACACCGGCATATCCGGCCTGTCGCGCACGCGCGATGCCGCTGACCGTTTTCTGAAGACTTCTTTCCACGCAGGAGACCACGTGGGAGTGTTCGCGGCCTCCGGGCAAAAGCCCCTGGACTTCACCGATGATCTTGACAGGGTGCATCAAGCCTTGCAGGACATTCGGCCGCATCCGCTCATCACGGCGGACGAGATGTGCGGCGCAATCACACCTTATGAGGCCTACCTTATCTCTCAGTTCACGGGTCTTCACGGACAAACTAATGACGTGATAATACTGGTCCAGACTGAAAAGGTGCTCTGCTGTGGTGAACCGGGTTACTGCAAACCACCCCCAGTGGAAGCAATCCGGATGGAGGCGATGCGGGTTCAGGCCGAAACCGAAAAGAGGGCCGTGATTACGTTGCAGGGAATTGAAGCGCTTGTTGGCCGCATGACCATGCTCCGCGGCCAACGCTCTTTGGTTTTCATTTCCGATGGATTTCTCAGCGAAACGCTGGGCGACCAACTCAGCCGGCTCGCCGATCGCGCCCTGCGCGCGAACATCGTGATCAGTGCCCTGGACGCCCGCGGACTATTTGTCCCGGGCTTCGTCGCTGACGCCTCCGTGGGAGGTGGTTTGGCCTCCGACCCGCAAATGGGCTCATTAAAGGAAAGGTTGATGAGCATGGCGGCCACACAGGAGAGCAGCGTGTTGGGGACCCTCGCCCAGGACACTGGCGGTACCTTCTTTGAGAACAGCAACGACATGGAAGCGGGAATCCGCCGGGTGGCGGCCAATCCGGATACTTATTACACGCTGGCCTTTTCCCCGCAGAATCTGAAGCACGATGGCACGTTCCACGCCCTCAAGGTGACGTTGGTGTCAGGCAAAGGCCTTTCCATACAGGTGCGCAAGGGCTACTACGCCCCCAAAAAATCCGAAGATGCGGCCGGACAGGAGAAGGAAGAGATTCAGGATGCCATGCTTTCCACCAACGAGATGCTGGGCCTGCCCATTCGGGTCAACACGCAGTACTTTTATGGTCGACAAGACCAACGCGGAAATTGACGTGGTGACCCACATTGACCTTCAGCAGGTGCATTTCCGTAAAGAGGCGGATCGCAACCTCGACAACCTGACCGTGGTCACCGCCGTGTTCGATCGCGACGGCAACTATGTAACCAGCCAGCAGAAGGTTCTGGAGTTGTGCCTGCGCGATCAGAACGTGGCAAAGTTCCTGCAATCGGGTGTGAAGATTGAATCGGAGCTGAACGTGAAGCCGGGGACTTACCTGATGCGCACGGTGGTGCGAGATTCCGAAAGCGGCCAGGTCTCCGCGATGAACAGCACGGTGGAAATCCCGGAATAGATTTTCACCACAGAGGCACAGAGGAGAAAGACAGATGAAAACTCCGGGCCAACAATTCGTGGTATCGCCGCCCCTTTCCGCGCAACAGTATGCTATTTTCTCTGTGATCTCCGCGCGCTCTGTGGTGAATCTATTTGTTTCCCTTTTTCTTGTGTTGGGCTCACGGGGCGTGGCACCCGCACAGACGGAGCCGGCCACGCCGGTTGTTATCAAGTCGGAAACGAAAGTGGTTCTGGTCGATGTGGTGGTTACCGACAAGAAGCAACACTTCCTTAAGGACCTTGCCCAGAAGGACTTCCACGTCTATGAAGACGGCGTGGAACAGCCCATCACGAGTTTTTCCCGAGAAGCAGACCTTAATCCAGGTGCGCCTGAGCGCCGTTTGGAGGCACCCTTCAGGTTGATCAAAACTTTACAGCGAACCAGGACCTGCTGATGAACGCCGTTAACAGCCTCAAATTCTCCGCAGCTCAAACCAACTCGACCGGCGGGCCTGCGGGCGGGGGCGGAATCTTCATGCCCCGAACGATCAGGGGGAGCCCGGGACAGCAACAAACCGATTTTTCCGTGAGGAATCTCCTGCTGGCCCTTCGCGAGACCGCAAAAATGCTGGGCACGGCGCCGGGCCGCAAAACCCTTCTGTTTCTCTCTGCCGGATTTGGTCTCAAATCCGATCTCCAGACGGAATTTCAGGACACCCTCGATGCGCTGAACAAGGCGAATATCGCCGTGTATCCCGTCGATCCCACGGGTTTCACATCCACGCCCGGTACGGCGGAATCGGCTGCGGCGGGACACGTTTTTCGTAACCCCATGTCCGTGTCCGCTCCGGTGCGCGCGGCAGGCGGCGGCTCCAACGATTCAGTCCTCTTTGCCATGGCCGCGAAGACCGGCGGATTCCCGATCGTCAATACCAACAATCTGGCAGAAGGGATGGCGAAGGTTTCCGCGGAAATGGACGAGTACTATCTGCTTGGGTATGCCCCACCCCACCCGGGTCAAGACGGCGCCTATCACAAAATCCAGGTGAAAGTGGACCGATCCGGCGCGGAGGTTCGCGCCCGCAACGGCTATTCCGAACCTAAGGGCTCGGACCTACTGGTGGGAAAAACCGAAGGGGTGACGCTGGAGGCGAAGGCAACGAATTTTGAGGCCGGCGAGATCCCCGTCACTCTCCACGTGCCTTACTTTTACATTCGGCCCGGGGTCGCACGCGTCAACCTGGCCCTGTCCATTCCGGGCTCCGCCATCGATTTCGAGAAGCAGAAAGATGACTTTCTGTCGCAGATCAATGTGTTGGGAATCGCTTACGGGGACGACAACTCTGTCGCCGCCCGCTTCAGCGACACGATAAATCTAAGATACGACAAGGATGAAAAGCAGTCCACGGCGAAGACCTCGTTCGATTATCAAAATTCTTTCAAGATTGCGCCGGGTGAGTACACCTTCAAGCTGGCGCTCAGCGCGGGGGGTGCGAAAGTCGGCAAATACATCATCCCGCTGATTGTCGATCCCTTCTCCGGCAAGCAGCTCACGCTGAGCGGCCCGGCTTTTGGTGACAAGGTCATTGCCTCGCCTATGACTGCCACCGATATTGACCCGGCGCTGATCGATGGAAGCGCGCCGATGGTGGCCAACGGGATGCAGGTTATGCCCTCCAGCAGCAATCATTTCAAAGTGGGATCGGACCCGATTGTTTACGTGGAAGTTTATGATCCCCTTTTGCAGGGCGGCAATCCTCAGTTGGGAATTCTGTTCGATGTTGTGAACTGGAAGAACAACCAGAAGGTGTTTTCCTCCAACACGATTCCCATTACTGAATATGCGCATCCGGGCAATCCACTAGTCCCTGTGATCTTCAAGATGCCGATCGACAAGCTGCCTGTGGGCGACTACGCGGTGCGAATCTGGGCGCGCGATTCTGCCCAGAACGTTTCACCGGTACAAGCCGGCACTATTTTTATTGAGAATTGATGGGAATCCCTTCCAGACCACCTGCGCGAAGGAAAGAGGCGCGCGGCGATTTCCCGGTCGCGACTTGTGGGAGGAAAACCCATGAGGGTGAAGCTCGTCCTGAGCATGCGCAGATTCGTCGTGCACTGCTGAACTGGTTTCGCGCCAACGCCCGCACTCTTCCCTGGCGAGGAACCGGCGATCCTTATGCCGTCTGGGTCTCGGAGATCATGCTCCAGCAAACTCAGGTGGCCACCGTTGTCCCGTTTTACCAACGGTTCATGCAAGCCTATCCGAGCGTGAAGAGTCTGGCGCAGTCGCCGCTCGAGCGCGTGCTGGAGCTCTGGTCGGGATTGGGCTATTACCGCCGGGCGCGCCATCTGCACGAAGCGGCGCGTGTTATTTGGCGTGAACACGGCGGCGATTTTCCGCAGAACTATGCTGGCATCCGCGCCCTGCCCGGCATCGGCGACTATACCGCTAAAGCGGTATTAAGCATTGCATTTAATCAGCCCCACGCGGTCCTGGATGGAAACGTGGCGCGAGTGGTGGCGCGCCTGGGATGCCTGCGAGGAAATCTCCACCAGCCGCGATTCCGGGAATCCGTGGAAGCCTCGCTTGCCCAACTGCTCTCCCGCCGGCAGGCGGGGAATTTCAACCAGGCGATGATGGAATTGGGCCAAACCATCTGCAAACCGCGCCGTCCGCACTGCTCGATTTGTCCGCTGGCGAAATGGTGCGCGGGGCATCGCTCGGGTAATCCCGAAGCTTATCCGCTTCCACGCCCCCGCCGCGCCGCACAGTTGCACCACCTTGCTGTTGGCCTCCTGCGCTACGGCAAGAAAGTAGCCATGGTGCGCGGCCTCGGAGACGGCCTGCTGGACGACCTGTGGAATTTCCCTTCAGCGTTTGGCCGCTCATCTGCCGGGGCGCTAGAAAATCTTCGCGAGAAGCTGGCAGCTTTATTTGGAAATCACCCTGATATATCGGCACGCCATGGTGTGTCCCTGCAACCCGCGCCCCTCGCGGAATTCCAGCACAACATTACCTTCCGCGCAATCCGGGGAAGAATTTACCAGGTCACACCTTCACCTTTCACACTATACAAAGGCGTCCATTGGTTCGAGCTCAGCCGATTGCCCCAAGCCGCGATTTCCCAACTGGCACGCAAGATCGTGCAGAAAATCAGTCGGCTCTAGGTATGAGGCATACTCACCACCGATTGGCGTGATGCCCCCAGTAAAGCCAAGCGCAGGCCAGAACAAAGAGGACCGAGTAGGATGCTAGATTCGCCCAATACACACCTCTGCAAACCTTTTCCCGGTCAGCGTGCTTCCATGCCCGGAGGCAAACGCGGGATTCCATCCAGACCGACAGGTAGAATGTGGGAACAAGAAAAATAGCCAACGCGCCTGGCACGACCCGATCCATGTCCTCACCTCCAACCCATGCGCTTGTGACCAGGAATTGGATCATCCGGAACGCAAGCCCCTTCGGGCTCCGGTGCAGACTGTCCTCGACAGCCGACATTGGAAACGATGCCAGGATTTGAAACGCGAACAATGCTATCCAGGCCAGCGGAACACCTGCAAAAGTCGAAAGCAGGTTGGCCTTCGTAACTCCCCAGAGTGATTCCGGAAAAGACAGGCTTACCCACCGCCGGCTCACCGCTGCCTCAACCAGAATCACCGGTATCAGAGCACACAACATCACCGGCCACTCGATAAAAATCATCGGCAGGCCTACATCGGCAAGTGCAGGAAATTCTGCGTGGCCCATGTCTCCTCGAAGCTTACTATGCTAAAGTCTGTGGTTCTATGGAAAAAAAGCAACCAACTATAACCTTTCTCACGGCCACTCCCCTGCAATTGCAGTTCGACGAGGCTTCGGGAATGTTGTGGGCGATGTTCTCGTCGACGTTTGCAGCATGGAATCCTGCAACCAGAACTGCCGAAGAAATCGTCCAACCCGTGCGTGTGGGAATGACTCGCGGCGTGGTGCAACAACTCTTCGTGGACATCGACCGCGTCAGGGTTGAGTTGTCCCAAACGGAGAGTGGCCTCTCCAAGCCGCCCATCGCGTAAACAGAAGGGGTCGGTAAAGGACAATGCAGTTTTCAGATCGCCCGAATGATCGCACAACCATCCCATTGCCTGCTCAGCCGCATGAAATCGCCCTTCCACCCCGAATTGATCGCAGGCTCTCCGCCCGAGTCACTCTTCACCGAATCATCATGGGCATATTGGGGTTCGGTGCGCTGCTCATCGTCACTGCGCTGAAACCAACCTCAGCGAACGCAGATTCATGCAGCGGCCTAGCCAATCTCTCTCTCTCCAATACCACCATCACGGCGGCGGAGAATGTGACCGCAGGGGCGTTCACAATGCCCTCCGACCCCGCTCTGCCACCGGCGGAGGCAAAAGCCCACCAACGATTCGCGGAGGCATTCAAGGATCTTCCCGAATTCTGCCGGGCTACGGCGACCATCAGGCCGGTGGCGGATTCAGAAACCAAAATCGAAGTGTGGATGCCGCACTCGGGCTGGAACGGAAAGTTTCTTGCGGTGGGAAACGGCGGATGGGCAGGAACCATCAATTACTCGGGCATGGGCCAATCGCTTCGACGCGGCTACGCCACCGCCTCCACGGATACCGGGCATGCGGGCAGCGGCGGCGATGCGAGTTTTGCCTATGGCCATCCCGAGAAGCTGATTGATCTGGGGTACCGCTCCGTGCATCTGATGACGGTCGATGCCAAAGCGATTATCGCGGCCTTTTACGGCAACGGGCCGCGGCTTTCCTATTGGAATGGCTGCTCCACAGGCGGCAAGCAGGGGCTTACCGAAGCGCAGCGCTACCCCGAGGACTTCAACGCCATCGCTGCGGGCGCTCCCGCCAATTATTGGACCCACCTGATGTTCGCAACCATCTGGCCGGCCTTTGCGGACCTGCAAGACCCGGCAAGCCACATTCCCCCGAGCAAATACCGCTGATCCATAAAGCGGCCTTGGAGGCCTGCGATGAAATCGACGGAGTAAAGGATGGCATCATTAATGACCCGAGGCGCTGCCACTTCGACCCGA
>JASHSC010000220.1 GCA_030036915.1 Terriglobia bacterium | reverse complement strand
CGTGCGGTTGGCGGTGATGAGCGGAACGATGCAGCCGGAGCGCAGGCCCTCGGCAATGAACAGTTGGCTGACGGTCGCTTTGTAGCGGTCCAAGTCGTCGCCGGTAACGATTAGCGGCCGGCGCGTGACAATCGCCTGGCCGGAAGGCGTACCGTCGATGGGGAACGCCATTTCTTCCTGAAGCAGCCCCTTGCCCTGGGGAAAGTCCAGCGCGTGCAGGCGAAGTTGCTGCGCGGCCGGTTCGTAGAGCGCCAGGCTGGCGTAATCGTGATTCATCACGCGGCGCAGGCAGCCGGAAATGGCCCTCAACAACTGATGAAGATCAAGCGTGGAAACCAGCGCGTTGTTTACTTCCAAGAGCAGGCGCAGGTGGTCGCGTTCCCGCGTCAACTCCTGCTGGTAGGTCTGCGCGCTCTGCGAGTTCAGCGCGTTATCCACCGCCACTGCCACTTGTGCCGCCACCTGCCAGAGAAACTCAAGGTCAGCCGCATCGTAGGCGCTGGTTTCCACCGAACCGAGTGCCATTGCACCCACGCGCCGGTGGGCGGTGGTCAGTGGCAGGACGCAGAGGGATTTCACCCCGTCCTGCTTGAGCAGGTCGCCGGCAATCGCGAAGCGCGTGTCGTCCTCGAGGTTGGAGATCACCAGCGGCTGCTGGTTATCCCAAACCAACTGGCGAACGTTCTCGGCCATCGGAATTTCCACGCCGGGCCGAATGCGGGTGGTGAGCAATCCTTCCAGAATTTGCACCTTTACAACGCCGCGCGCCGGATCGGGAAAGGTGAGACAGATGAAGTCAAACGAGACCAAACGATGAAGCAACTCCGCAAGAGAACGGAACAAGTCGGAAACGTCGCGGTGGGAGGCGATGGATTCCGAAACCTGAAGCAGCGCGCGGTAACGCTCGACCGCCGCAGGCGTTGGTGGTTCAGGACGACCAGGGCTGGCCATGGAAAGAGCTTAACATTCCCGACGGGCGCGGCTCAAGGCGGGTTAGATTCGCTCCAGCAGGGCAACGCCGGCGCGCCACTTCACCGCTTGCTTCCGCGTGTATTTGGGAAAGAGCCTGAGCTGCACCTTGTAGATCCAGGCGAGAGGCATGGGACGGCCGATGCGCATGGAGTTATCGAACAGTACATGAAACTCCCTTTCGCGCCAGCCCATAGGTTCAAAAAACTTTGTTCCATTGGGGGGAGCAAACTGCATTTGGGTATTGGCGGCCTTCATGTGTTTGCCCCACCACCTCTGCATGCGCTTCACAATCAGGGGAGTGGCGATATCGCACACCCAGAATCGAATGGGCGGAGTTTCGTGCAGGTCGTGCGCAAGTTCCCCCACAACGGCATCGTTCAGATAGACCAGCAGGCCTTCGCTGATCACGAGCGCCTTCCGCATTTTGAGTGACTGCTCAGCCAGCACGCGCTCGCGCTCGGCCGGGCTGGCCAAGTCAATGCTGATGCGTTCGAGTTGGCAACGCGGTTTTTCATCCTTCGTCAATTCGGTTTTGGCCGCGGTCATGGCGGGCAAATCCATTTCCACCCACCGCAGCGAGGGCGGCAGTGGCAGGCGATAAGGCCGGGAATCGAGGCCCGCAGCCAAATTGAGAACCGTATCCACACCTTCCGCGACCAGCCGGGTGACGATGTCGTCGATCAGCACCGTGCGCGTGATGGTGCTCCACGCCATGCGCTTGCCCCACCTCAGCCGCCGCGCAATCTCCTCACCGCGGTCGCCGGCCAGTCGTTGTGCGTAGGGATCGTGGAACAGCGCATCGGGGCGCACCGATTCCATGGCGCGATGATGCGCCACCAGCAAGGCCGTGTCCGAGACCGATTCCAGAATGCGTGAGCTGTTGCCTGCCATGATCGCGGCATTATAGCAAGCCGGCCCGCGCGCCTGCCATGGCGTGACGGCTGAAAATTACGGAACTATCACAACAAGCACGGTGTCGAATATAGCGGAAGGAAAGGCAAACCGGTCGCAGGAGCGCTCCTCGGCTGCCGCTTGAAATCTACAGGTTTTAGGAAACGGGTAACAGAGTACGCACTGTTGCCTGTCACCTATCTCTTGATGGAGGTGCAGCCATGTTTGAGGAGACGCTTCTGGATTCTTCGCCCCGGCGGGTTGCCGTTCTCCGCCAGACCCACTACCTGATTTCAACTTTGGCGGGGGCGCTGGTCTTCGCGCTGAGCAATCGCTTTCTGCCCATCGTGCTCGCCCCGTCCAGCGGGCGCGCACTGTTCATTGCCTCGGAGTTGATCGCGTGCGCGGCGGTCCTCGAAGCGCTGATGCTCGCCTACGTTTGGGCGGATGCGCGGCAGCACCATCTGCGCTCAGGTGCTTGGTTTGCGGCGGCGCTGGCGCTGAACCTGCCCGGATTCCTGATTTATCTTGTCCGCTGCGCGTTGAAGACCGGCGACTGGAAGCGCGCCGCCATTCCGCTGGCTTACGTTGCTGAGGCCATGGTGGTGGGCGTGCTGGTTCTTGTCCCGCTGATCTACACACAGGCGCTGCCGAAGGAGTGGTTGAAGTCGGAAATTCAAATTCCCCCGCCGCCATCGAGTCCGCCTGCGCGGCAATCTCCGAGCCGTTCCGAGGCACCGCGCAAACATCCAGCGGTGAATCCGTTCATCGCGCCACCGAGCATTCCGCACGTTGTCGCCACAATTGTGGACAAACCTGAACCGCCGCAGATCGATTCCGGGCCGGTGGGGCCTTACGTGCCTGGAGCGATCAGTGGATCAGGGTCTGGTAACGGCTACTTTCCAGGTGGCGCGCCTTGGGAAACGTTAACGCCGCCACCACCTCCGCCCGTGGTTCACCCACCCGCAAAGAATCAGCTTTATCGTGTGGGCGGAGACGTGATCGCCGCGCGGGCCATCTATCAGCCTCGGCCGGAATATCCCGCGCTCGCCAGAATGGCGCACGTTCAGGGGACGGTGGTCCTGCAGGCCATCATCGGGCAGGATGGAACGATACGAAATCTGAAGGTCCTGAGCGGGCACCCGCTGCTCAATCAGGCTGCGCTCGACGCCGTAAAGACCTGGCGCTATCAACCCACTCTGCTCAATTCGGAACCTGTGGAGGTGCTCACGGAAATCGATGTGACATTTACCCTGGGAGACTGAGGGCTGGGGAGAGCCGTTGTTTGCTGTAGCGGCGCTCTATGAGCGTCGCCCTGCGGCCCAAAGCCTTCAGGCGACGGGTCGCACGGCGGTCCCGCCTGGGCGGGACCGCCTCTACAATTACCTGCGCGCCGCGGGCAGGGCGTCAACCGGCCCGAATTGCGGCGCGGTGGGGTGATGGGATTTTTCGTAGTCGTTGATCCGTTCGGCGACGCGCAGGGTGAGGCCGATATCGTCCCAGCCGTTCAGCAGGCATTCGCGGCGGAAGGGATCGACGGTAAATTCGTAGCGCAGCCCGGCGCCGTCGGTCACGGTTTGCGACTCAAGGTCAACCGTCAGGTTGTAACCTTCTTTTGCGGCGACGCGGCGAAAGACTTCGTCAATCTGCGCATCGGTCAGCGTGACCGGCAGGATTCCGTTCTTGAAGCAGTTGTTGTAGAAGATATCGGCAAAGCTCGGCGCCAGAATCGAGTGGAAGCCATAATCGAGGATGGCCCACGGAGCATGCTCGCGGCTGGAGCCGCAGCCGAAGTTGGCGCGCGCCACCAGCACCGAAGCGCCCTTGTAGCGCGGCGCGTTCAAAATAAACTCCGGATTGGGTGTCTCGCCGTCGTCCTTGTAGCGCCAGTCGAAAAACAGCACGCGGCCGTAGCCCTCACGCGTCAGCCATTTCAAAAATTGCTTGGGCACCATCTGGTCGGTGTCAACGTTCACGCGGTCAAGCGGCGCGACTAGGCCGGTGTGTTTTGTAAAACGTTCCATGGAATTCTGTCCTTTGTCCGTTGTCAGTGATCCGTCGTTTGCTGAGAGTCGATAAGCTCAAACTTCCCGATGTGTTGAAAATCTATCCAGAACGCGCAGGTTGCCGGATCGACCTTGTAGATCTCCGGACGATTGGTTTTGATAACGTCATAAACGATTCCCGCATATTCATCACCGAATGGACAGTTCTCATGCAGGCCAAAGTGCACTAATTTGACCTCAGCGATTTCTCCGTCTTGGAAGTAAATCCGGAGCACTTTCCCTTCAAGTTCACGCGATAGGCCTTTTGTGTCGGTGGCCATTGGTTAGCCTTTACCCTTTAACCTTTACCCTCGCACGCTATCCCACTTGCGAATATCCACAAAGTGCCCTTCAATCGCTGCTGCGGCGGCCATCATGGGGCTGACCAGGTGGGTGCGGCTGCCTTTGCCCTGGCGGCCTTCAAAGTTGCGGTTTGAGGTTGACGCGCTGCGCTCACCGGGCAACAGCACATCGGGATTCATGGCGATGCACATGCTGCATCCGGCGTCGCGCCACTCGAATCCGGCGTCGCG
>JASHSC010000219.1 GCA_030036915.1 Terriglobia bacterium | reverse complement strand
ATGCAAAGACCAATGATGAGCCACACGATAAATCGCCCCCAGGTTTCCAAGGGAAGGCTGGCCATCAGAATGATGCACGCCACGATGGAGAGAATCGGCACCGCGGGAACCCAGGGTGTGCGGAACGAGCGGCGGCGCTGTGGCTCCGTTCGTCTCAGGATAAGAACTCCCAGCGAAACCAGCACGAATGCGAAGAGTGTCCCGATATTCGAAAGGTCGGCGAGCGTCCCAATGTCAAAAAGTCCAGCAGGTATCGCCACTGCAAAGCCCGCCACCCAGGTGCTGATGTGCGGGGTGAGGAAGCGCGCATGGACCCTGGAAAAAACCTCGGGCAGCAATCCGTCACGCGACATGGCAAACCACACACGCGCCTGCCCCAGTTGAAAAACCAGCATGGAGCTGATCATTCCCGTGAGCGCGCCGATGGTTACCCACTTCATCACATTCGGCATTCCCAACGCCATGAGGGCATTGGCCACTGGAGCGGCATTGCGCAAGGTCTGCCAGTGCTGCGCGCCGGTCAGGACCAGCGCCACGGTGATGTAGAGCGTGGCGCAGATTATCAATGAGGCGATGATTCCGAAGGGCACATCTTTCTGGGGATTCTTGCACTCCTCGGCGGCCGTCGATACCGAATCGAAGCCAATATAGGTGAAGAAAACAATCGCTCCGCCCGTCAGGACACCCTGCCACCCGTTGGGCATGAAAGGCTTCCAGTTGGAAACGTGAATGAAGCGCGAAGCGGCGATGATGAAGATCAAAATCGCAGTGATCTTCACCCCGACCATCAGGTTGTTGGCGCCGGCGCTCTCACGAATTCCAATCACCAGGATAACGGTGAGAATCATGACGATCAGGAATCCCGGGACGTTGAAATAGGAGCCCGTACGTTCCAGTGAGTCGTTAAACACAGGCTGGCTGATGGAGGCGGGAAGGTGGAGCCCGAAGCCCTCGAGAAGGCTGTTGATGTACGCGGAGAATCCCACCGCCACGGCCATGTTGCTGACGGCGTATTCCAAAATCAGGTCCCAGCCGATGATCCAGGCAATGATTTCGCCGAGCGTCGCGTAGGAATAGGTGTAAGCGCTTCCGGCAATGGGAATCATGGAAGCCAGCTCGGCATAGCATAGTCCGGCGAGAGCGCAGGCAATGGCCACCAGCAGGAACGAAAGTGCAATGCCTGGCCCCGCACCCGGCCGACCAGCGGTGCCGATCGCTTTCGCGCCGTGCAACACTACTTCCAGCAGCGGCGCTTTCAGCAGCGAGTGGACTTCCAGAACTTCGCCAGCCGCCGCGGTGCCGGTGAGGACGAAGATTCCCGTGCCGATGATCGCGCCAATTCCCAGAGCCGTCAGCGACCAAGGTCCGAGCGACTTTCGAAGTTGGTGCCCCGGCGTCGCCGCGTCGGCAATCAGCTTGTCGATGCTCTTCCTCTGAAGAAGCTGGCTCGGCAAAGGGCTCCTTTACATCGAGTGCCGAATGATTACCGAAACGGAGTCATGACCGAGTGGCCTGACTCCCTTCACTCATCACTTGCCACTCGGCACCGACTTATTACTTTCTGCGTGGAGGCGCGCCCGGCCCCTTCTTTTTCACCTTGGGCTTGTGGGAGCCGCGCGGTTCTGTGCGCTTGGGTTTAGGCGGTTGCTTCTTGCGCGCCGCGCGCTTCAGCTTTTTGCGTTCTTCTTTATCTTTGATGTTTTTTGTGTTCATTCCCTCAATTTCCTGTCAATGTGTATTTAAACTCTCTCCAGCCCGGCAAAGCGCTCCACCATTTTCTTTCGTCCATAGCCCGGAAAACTGATGGTGAGTTTGCTGTCCTCGCCGTCGCCCTCACAATCCAAAATCGTCCCGATGCCGTATTTCGCATGCCGCACACGGCTCCCCAGCTTCCACCGCGAGGATGAGCTCCGGACCTTGGGCAGCGGGCGGTCGATTCCTCGCTCGCGCAGGAAACGTTCTGCGCCGGCGATTGAGTTTACGGCATTTTCCCAAGTTGTGCGAGCCTTTGACGCGGTGGCGCCCACGGGCTCCAACAGTTTGGGAGGCACTTCGTCCAGAAAGCGGGACCGTCGGCTGGTTTCCACGGAGTCCCGCCCGTACCTGCGCCTCTCCCGCGCCCAGGAAAGCACCAACCGGTCGCGCGCGCGCGTCATGCCCACGTAGCAGAGCCGCCGTTCCTCCTCAATGCCTGCCTCATCCCCCACAGAAAGCTGGTGCGGAAAAAGCCCCTCTTCCATCCCCACCAGGAAAACCAAGTTGAATTCCAGCCCCTTGGCGCTGTGCAGCGTCATGAGCGTTACCCGCGCTCGTTCGTCGTAATCATCCGAGTCAGAAACCAGCGCGGCGTGGTCCAGAAATTCTGCGAGTGTCGTGCCCTGCTCTTCTGCCTCCAGAGCCGCGTTCACAAGTTCCTGAAGATTCTCGATCCGGTCCTGCGATTCCGGCTGATTTTCCCTCGCCAGTATTTCCACATAGCCTGTGCGGTCGAGAATGCTCTTGAAGAATTGCCCCATCGGCAGGCTTGCCTGGTCGGCCATCAGTTCTTTCCCAAGCTTGTGGAAGGCTGCAATTGCATTCAGAGCACGTGGGGGAAGGCGCCGCGCTTCCAACTCATCCTCCAGTGCTTCCCAAAGTGTGCGCTTCTGCGCACGGGCATTCGCTTCGATGGAGCCGAGTGTGGATGCGCCGATTCCCCTCGCTGGCGTGTTGATGATGCGCTGAAATGCCGTGGCATCGCGCGGATTGCTCGCCAAGCGGGCGTAAGCCAGCACGTCACGGATTTCCGCGCGCGCATAGAAGCTGAAACCGCCCACCAGCCGGTAAGCAACTCCGTTGCGACGCAGCGATTCTTCAAGTACGCGCGATTGGGCGTTGGTGCGGTAAAGCACGGCTACGCTGGCCTCGGCGCTTTGGGCAAGGGCCCTTGAAACCTCATCCGCTACGTAGGCTGCTTCCTCGTCGTTGTTCCACGCTTCGTAGATTTTGACCGCATCACCCCCGGCGCGGTCCGTCCACAAGGTTTTTCCCTTGCGCTCCCGGTTGTGGCTCACCACGGCGCCGGCTACATCCAGAATTTTCTGCGTGGATCGGTAGTTCTGCTCCAGGCACACGGTCTGCGCCTTGGGATAGTCCTTTTCAAAGCTCAATATGTTTTGAATGTCAGCGCCGCGCCAACGGTAAATGGATTGGTCCTCATCCCCCACGACGCAGAGATTTTGATTCATCAGGGTGAGCTGCCGAATCAATTGATATTGCGGGCGATTGGTGTCCTGATACTCATCCACCAATACGTACTGGAATCTCCGGTTATATTGCTCACAGATTTCCGCAGATTTGTAGAAGAGCTCAACGGTTTTCAGCAACAGGTCGTCAAAATCCAGGGCGTTTGCCTGCCGCAGCTTGGCATCATATCGGTCAAAGAGCGCCGCAACCTTTTCCATCTGATCGCTCTTCGCCTGCTGATACAGCATCTCGGGCGTCAGGCCGTGGTTCTTCGCGAAGCTGATCCGTCCCAGCACGCTGCGCGGCGAGGTGACCTGATCTTCCAAGCCCAATTCCGCAATGCAGGTCTTCATCAGCCTCTGCTGGTCGTCTTCGTCGTAAATTGAGAAATCACGGGTGTACCCCAGGCGGTCGATCTGCCGGCGCAGCACGCTGACGCAAAAGGAATGGAATGTGGAAACATGCGGGGCGCCGGAGCGCAAGGCCACTCGGCCATCGAGAAGCCTGGCCACACGCTCCTTCATCTGCTCGGCAGCCTTGTTGGTGAAAGTGACCGCCAGGATATTTTCCGGAGGCACTCCCTGGGCTTCGATCAGATATGCGATCCGGTAGGTGATGACGCGGGTCTTGCCGCTGCCCGCTCCCGCCAGAATAAGCAGCGGACCTTCGGTCTGTTCCACCGCGATGCGTTGCTGGGAATTGAGTTGGTCAAGCAGGTTCGACATTCAAATATTGTGGGGCGGTCTTGGTTGGTGAGCCAGAAACCGCGCGACACCATCAGTTCACTTGCGCCCGAAATCTCATTGTACACGATGCAAGGAAACGCCCAAAAACTTTAAGGACGCACCGAGTCTGCATTGATGGGATTCACATTCGAAGCCGCGATTTTTGAAGATGCTGAAGAGTTTCGGACTCGTCGCGAATCTCGATTGCCCGAGTCGATTTATTTCTTGCGGGGCGGCTGTGAAGGACGCATCTCGATACGGCTCGCCAGAGCGGTGCTTGGGAATTTGTACAAATCCACTACTGCCTTGGCCACGTCTTCGCCCGTGAGCTTCCAGCTTTCGCGGGCCTTTGACCCCGGAGAGGCGGCAAAATCAGTGTCCACGCTGCCGGGCATCAGGTAACTCACGCGAATGCCGTCGTAGCGAATATCCTGCATCATGGCTTCGCTGAACCCGTTCAGACCGAACTTAGAAGCATTGTAGGCGGAACCGGAGGGCATGGGATTCACGCCCGCCAGGCTCGAGATGTTGAAAATATATCCGCCGCCGCGCTTCCGCATCAGGGGAACGGCTTCGCGGCAGCAATAGAAAACACCGGAGAGATTGGTCTGAATCGTCACGTCCCAATCTTCCACGCTAAGCTGATCAATCGGCTTGAAGATGCCCACACCGGCGTTATTCACCAGGATGTCGAGGCCGCCGAAGCGCTCCGCCGCGGCGCGAATCAATTTGCGGCAGTCTTCGGAGCTTCGCACATCCGCGGCCGAGCCATCCACGTTGGCAGGGGTCGCGCTCCGAAGCTTCTCCAGGGCCCCCTGCAGAACCTTGGGATCGCGCCCACAAATGAATACCTTCGCGCCTTCTGCGAGCAGTGCCTGCGCAATGCAGAATCCGATTCCTCGCGATGCGCCCGTTACCACCGCGACCTTACCTGTCAATTCGGTTGCCATTCCGCCCCCCTCAATGGGTTCACTTATAAGATTAACTCAAACTCGAGGGTGGGATGAAGCCCCCCAGAGGATGAACGTCAAATCTCTAGGGTAGGAAAGAGTAAGAACTTTACCTTTTGAGTTCAGCGCAAGCCTCGCGGAGGGATGAGGCGTATTCGCTGACGCCTTGCCGCGCTCCGGAGCGCGAAAGGCTCCACGTTCGCCAATCGTGGGGTTCGGATGATCCCGATTTTGACGCGGAGTTCATTTCTGGAAATTCTTTAATCAGATTGCCGCAAGCGGAATCCTCCCGAAGCGGCGCTGGCGCTTGCTGAATTCCTGAAGCGCGGCGGCAAAATCTTCGGAATCGAAATCGGGCCACATACACGGAGTGAAATACAATTCTGCGTACGCGATTTCCCAGAGCGGGCAATTGCTTAAGCGCTGCTCACCACCCGCTCTGATGAGCAGGTCAACGTCGGGAACGGGTTCACTGTCCAACTGAGTTTGTGCCAGGATGCGGCAAAAATTCTCATATGAACCCTCACCCTCCGAATGAAATTGGTTCGCGGCACGAAGAATCGAATCCCGGCCGGAGTAATCGATCGCCAGCCGGAGGCGCATTTGCCCTTCCCCATTGCTCACGGCCTCAATGGTGTCAATCTCCTCTCGCAGGGAAGGCGGCAGCCGGTCACGCCTGCCGATCACCGTCACGCAAACACCGCGCAGGACGAAATACGGTACGTCTTCCCGAAGGAAATCGCCGAAGATGCGCATCAGTTCCGCGACTTCACCTTCCGGCCTGCCCCAATTCTCCGTTGAGAATGTGAACAACGTCAGCACACGAACGTCCGTCGCAAGGGCAGCCTCCACGGCGCGGCAGACGGCCGCACGGCCGGCGCGGTGACCTTCCACGCGAGGCAGTCCGCGGGCTTCCGCCCAGCGCCCGCTACCGTCCATAATGATCGCCACATGAAGGTTTGAAGGCGGTAAATTCACGGCTCGTGTTCCATTTTCGTCCGGCATGATTCGCCCCCCATACTGCCAACCGACTTCTCTGTCGTCGTCGGTGATTCACATTGTCGTAGTGTACTTTACAATATAAAGTAACATGGCAAAAAATTTTGCCCCGGCGGCCTAGTGTGACCGCATGGATTGAATCAGCGTTTCCATCTGGTCCAGGTAAGTCTCGAGCGCACGCCGCCCGGCAGAGCTCAGGCGAAACACGGTCTTAGGCATTCGGCCTTCGAAGTATTTCTCGCAAACAATGTATTTCGCTTCCTCAAGCTTGCGCGCATGGACGCTCAGGTTCCCATCCGTGGTGGCAAGCAGTTTCTTTAAATCATTAAAGCTGAGAGATTCATTGGCTGCCAGCGCGCTGACGATCCCCAGGCGCATGCGCTCGTGGATCAGCCGGTCGAGCTCCGCTGCGGCGTGCCCGCGCCGCTCAGCACGTTCAGCCCTGCTTGTTTCGAGCATGTTGTGCCCACGAAGTTGATTTGTCCTACCCACCGTACCTCCTTGCAATGATTAATCCGAAAAGAATGTGCAGTCCCCCAAATCCCGCCGCCATCACCGCGTTTCCCCAAGCAGGGGGACAGAATACCGCGGTAACCCCCGCTATCATGAAACACAGGCCCATCGCGGGCACAACCGGCACTGAAAAAGCACCGGCTGAAATCACCCCCACGCCGTAAAGGAGCAGCCACACACCGGGCAGCAGGCGGGCGAGTCCAGCCCCGAAAAGGGCCAAGGAAAGAATGCCGCCCGCGAGCAAAGGGGGAAACAGGCTAAGCATGAACTTCCGCCCGGGCAAGGTGAATACTGGCGTCCCCTTACGCCTGGCTTTCCAAAAAACCGTTAATGCCCCCAGGATGAAGGCACTCAAGGCGGCAAGCATCCATGTGATCACCCATGCTCGGGCGTTCGAGGGCCGAGGGCCGAGTGCTGCAGCCGCGACCGCGGTGAAACCCATCGCCACACCACCCCAGCCGGGGACAGCCGTGAACGAGGCCGCATTTTCCATGGTCTGGCGGATGAAGCGAAGATCCTCAATGGCATGGACATGCAGCGAGGTGGGGCGAAGACGTCGAGATCGAGCCGGTCCGGCACAGGACATGGTAAACGTATACTCGAGCTCGAGACTCCTGTCAAGTACTTTGTTACACAAAGTTATATTGCCCTAATTTTGTCAAAGACCGCCTATTTCATTCCTAATTTCCTGCCCGCGGCAAGCAGTCGGACGGCCTCTTGAAGCCGCCGGACCTTGGTATCGTGTTGTTTCGCGGAATCGATCCACCCGATGTAAAGCCTCCGGTAGGATGGCGCGAGATTGTCAAAAAATCTCTTGGCCAATGGGTTCTTGGTGAGCGCTTCCTGGAGGTAAGGCGGGAGCTTTGATATCGAGGGCCGGGGAGCGTCGCCGCTGCGGTTGGTGGGCGGCCGATCCAACCCCGCGGGCATCAATCGGCCGCCGGCTTTCAACTCCGCGAAGCGCTTGCGGTTAGCCGTGGACCATTTGCTATCCGGCTTGCGCGGAGTGAATTTGCGGGCATAGCGTGCGTCGTCAATCCGGCGAATAAGACTGTCAACCCATCCAAAGCAGAGTGCTTCATCGACGGCATCCAGGTAATCGATGGATTCCACCCCAGTGTGCTGTTTATGGAAAATGAGCCACACCTCCGATTCCGAGTCGTGATGCTCGGCGAGCCACTTCCGCCAGTGCTCAGGCGTTCGCGCATCCAACGTCTTCAGAGTTTTCGCTGGCGCCATGATTTACGCCTCATTCAAATTACGCTCTCCCATTAACGGTGTGAATTCGCGAAGTGTGATTGTCCTCATCCCTGCGCGGCGCGAAGTGCTTCCAGGCGCGCATGCGCAAGGATTTTGACAGGATCACTGCTGGGATGAAATTCCATGGCAACGTAGTGATTGTAGTTAAGTTCGCCGAGTTTTTTGTAAATGTTGATATAGTCGATTTCCCCGGTGCCAGGCTCGTGGCGACCAGGAACGTCAGCAATGTGAATCAATCCCACTTTCTCGACATTTTTCTGGAGGTGCGTAATCAAATTGCCGCCCGAAATCTGCGCGTGGTAAAAGTCGTACAGAAATCTGACTTGGGGGTGATCCACTTCTTCAATGATCTTGAAGGCCTCCGGCACGGACCAGAGGTAATAATGCGGATTTTCCTCGAGGTCAATGTTTTCGAGCAGCAATCTTATGCCCTTCCCTTCCACCAGTTCGGCTGCTCTTTTTAATCCCTCCACGCAACTATCGTGCTGCACCTGGGGCGAAAGCCCTGGGACAACATTGCCCGACATTACGATCAAGGACGGGCATTCAAGCTTCTCCATCATGCGAAGTTGTGCTCGAATCTCATCGAGGAACGCATCACGGACGCTTGGGTCGCCGGCGCCGTGGCGCAATCCCGCGCAGGTATCAAATACGATGCCCAACTCTTCTCGCTTCTTGTTGTATTTGCGAAATTCCTCGTCGGTCCAAATTGCGCTCTCGCCGGTCAGTTCCACGGCGTGATAACCGGCCTCGGCCACTTTTTCCAGTCGCTCCTCGAAGGGCAGCTTGTTGAACACCGTCCAAAGCATTATGGAGATCTTGTAGGGAGTTTCCGCAATGCCCTCATCGGAAGGATCTGTGGCTGGAAAACCTCGTGGCGTGCCGAGGGCAGGCTTAACTGAGGTTGCGGCCGTACCCAGAGTTGCTCCGGCAAGAGTTTTGTAAAAGGCTCTTCGATCCATGGAGAATGCCTCCTTTGCAGAACACCGCGCCTCTGAGCTGCATCGAACCAGCGGCTTGAAGCGTATGCTGCGGGCGTCGCAAGCTTACAAAATCGCCCTGCCCCCTGACAACTGCATTGTCGCCGCCGCTGTTGGCGGCAGCTTCGCAGATCAAGTTAAGACCGCTGGGGATTTGAGAGAACGCGATGCGAGGGAGTTGAGATATTCGGCAAAGTGCGTTAACGTATCCCTTCATTGAATTCCACCTCGTGATATGCGGAAAACGACTTGACAACTGCGCCACGTCCCATCGTACAGATTTCGCTCGACCTGACCACCATCGAAGAAGCTCTGGACCACGCGCACAAAGCGGTGCGCGCTGGCGTGGATTGGCTGGAAGCGGGCACGCCGCTCATTTTGGGCGAAGGGCTGCACGCCGTGAAAGCACTTCGGCGCGAGTTCCCGAATTATCCAGTCGTGGCGGACCTGAAAACCATGGACGGCGGGTACCTGGAAGCGGAGATGATGGCGAAGGCGGGAGCGACACATGTGGTGGTGATGGCGCGGGCGCATCCGGCGACCATCAAGGTGGTGGTCCAGGCCGGGCGAGACTATGGCGTCAAGGTCATGGGCGACGACCTGGGTTGCGAGGACAAGCCCGCGGCCTCGCGTTTAATGCAGGATCTAGGCGTCGATTTCATCGTGCACCATGTGGGCTATGACGAGCGCCGCGATCCAAAGGTCATCGCCGCGCACGGTGGCGTTCCACCCAACCCGCTCGATGAATTGGTGGCGGTCGTCAAAGCCGTCACCATTCCCGTCCAGGCGGTGGGGGGGCTCTCCGTCGAACAGGTGATGCGACTACCCAAATTCGGAGTCCATCATCTGGTGCTCGGCGCGCCGTTGACGGTTGATGCCGACGCCTTCAAATCGCCCTCGCACGATTTGGAAGGGTTGCTTCGGGAGATCATCACGAAATTGCAGACACCATAGAATGGATTTCGTGGCCCCGGCAAATTATAGATCTCAATTCTTAGAGCATCAAAGCTCTTCAGCAAAGGGTTACCCATGTCCACTCAATTGATGGCGGCGATCGTCCATTACGCCTTGGAGAAATACGCGGTGGAGCTGCGCGAGGTGCCGCGGCCCGGCGATCCCGACGACGACGAAGTCCTGCTGGCCACAGGCGCCGTGGGCGTTTGTGGAAGCGAAGTTCACCAGTTTCATAACACGCAGAGCTGGCCCGTAAACATCCCTGTGATCCTGGGGCACGAGTTCACCGGCGTGGTGGGCGCAGCCGGGAAGAGGGTGAAGGCGTTTCGCGAGGGCGACCGCGTTGTTTCGGAGACCGCCGCGTATATCTGCGGCGAGTGCGCGTATTGCCGTTCGGGCGAATATAACCTTTGCCCCCGGCGGCGCGGTTTCGGCCATGCCATGAACGGCGCCATGGCGGACTTTGTGCGAGTACCTGCGCGCTGCCTGCACCGGCTCCCTGGCTCCGTTCCTTTCGAAAAAGCCGCCCTGACCGAGCCTTGCTGCGTGGCTTACAACGCCACGTGCGTTCGCAGTGCAATCCATCCCGGCGATTCGGTTCTGATTCTCGGCCCCGGCCCTATCGGATTGCTGTGCATGGAGCTCGCCAAGATTGCGGGGGCAAGCTGGGTGGGGGTGGCAGGGCTGAAGCAGGACGCTCCGCGCATGAAAGTGGCGCAGTCGCTGGGTGTGGACCGGATCATCACGGAGGGCGAAGACGCCATTCTCGAAGCGGTGCGCTCGGTTGGAGACGGCTTGGGCGTAAACGTGGTCATTGACGCCGCGGGCGCTTCCGCTGCGCTGCGCACGGCGATGGCCGTGGTGCGGCCGGGCGGGCAAATTACCAAAGTCGGCTGGGGACCGCAACCACTGAACTTTTCCCTCGATCCGCTCGTGCAAAAAGCGATCCGCTTGCAGGGCAGCTTCAGCCACAACTATCCCATGTGGGAAAGAGTCCTGGCGCTGCTGGCGTCCGGAAAGCTTGATCCGCTGCGCATCGTGGGTCGCGTGGAAGCTTATCCCAACTGGCGCGTTTGCTTTGAGGAAATGGCTTCCGGAGAAATCGTCAAAGCCGTGTTGAAGCCCGTCTCCTCGAGTCAGGGTTAGATTGTGGGCTACCACGCAGCCGGCGGGATGCGGATAGGAATTATGGGCGAGGCAAATTCGGAAAAACGGCCGCTCGCGGGGCAGGTGGCGGTGGTCACCGGGTCGACGCAGGGAATCGGTGGCGGAGTTGCGATCAAACTCGCCCAGGCGGGCGCGCGCGTGCTTGTGCAAGGACGTGAAAGCCAGCGCGCCGGCGGCGAAAAGATCGTGCAGGCCATCGAGGCCGCTGGAAGCCAGGCTTCACTGGTGACCGGTGACTTGCGGGATGAATCGCACTGCCGCAGCATCGTACGCAATGCCCTCTCGCGCTTCGGCCGAGTCGATGTCCTGGTCAACAACGCCGGCGTCGTCCACCGGGGAACGATTGAGGACACATCCACCGAGTTGTGGGATGAGATTCTCGACGTCAATCTTCGCGCACCGTTCCTGCTCTGCCAGGAAGCGGTGCGCCACATGAGGGAGCGCCAAAGCGGTTGCATCGTCAACATTGGCTCCGTCAACGCCTACTGCGGGCTGAAACGCCTGCTGGCCTATTCGTCCTCCAAGGCCGCGCTAATGACGTTCACCAAAAATCTGGCGAATTATCTGACCCAATACCGGATTCGCGTGAACCAGATCAACCCCGGCTGGGTGTTGACCGAAGGGGAGCGCCACCTGGTTTCAGTGCTGGAGGGGAAAGGCGAGAATTGGCTGGAGGCGGCGGTCAAAACCCGGCCGTTCGGCCGCCTGCTGCTGCCCGACGATATCGCCAACGCGGTGTTGTTCTACGCCACCAACGAACTGATCTCCGGCTCCGTTCTCGACTACGAGCAACTGCCTTTCGGTGCGCCGTCCGACTTGCCCATTTAAGGGACCATCCCATTATGAAACTTGCAGCCTTTCCAAAATGCTACATGGACGAACTGGTGCGGGACCGCACCATGACCTTGTTCCAGTGGATCGACATGGCCGCGGACCTGCCCGTTGATGGGCTGGAGCTTTACGACGGAACACTCACGAGCCATGACGAGGCATACCTCGAGAAGGTTCGTGAGGCACACGCGCGCCACAAGTTCGAAATACCCATGCTTTGCTGTTCTTCGGACTTTACCAAGCCAAATGCCGCGGATCGGCGGAAGGAAGTGGACCACCAGAAGCGTATGGTCGACATCACCGCGCGCCTGGGAGGCAAGTTCTGCCGCGTGCTCTCGGGCCAGCGCCGTCCGGGTATTCCACGCGATCAGGGTGTGCGCTGGGTCGTGGAGTGTATCCAGGAGTCATTGGAGTACAGCGCCACAAAAGGCGTTGTGCTGGCGATGGAAAACCACTACAAGGACAACTTCTGGACTTATCCCGAATTCGCGCAGAAGCAGGAGATCTTCCTCGAAATCGTAAGCCGGATCGATTCACCCTGGTTCGGCGTGCAATTCGATCCCTCCAATGCCATTCTCGCCGGTGAAGACCCTCTCAATCTCCTGGAGAAGGTCAAGCATCGCGTTGTGACCATGCACGCAAGCGACCGGCATCTGAAGCCCGGACACACGATTGAGGAATTGCGGGCCGTTGAGGATGCCGTTGGATACGCCGCCATTCTGACCCACGGCGAAGTCGGCAAAGGAATGAATGACTACCCGAAAATCTTCCGAATGCTGCGGGGAGCGGGTTTCAATGGCTGGGTATCCATCGAGGATGGACTGAGCGGCATTGAGGAAATCCGCGCCTCCGCAAACTTCCTGCGGCCGTTCATTGACGGCAAAAGGCAAGGGATATAGCCTCCAGGCCAGAGGTCCCAACCCTCAGCTCCGGTACGATGCGTTGATGTCAATGTAGGCGCGGGTAAAATCGCAAGTCCACACGTGTGCAGTGCTTGTTCCGGCGTGAAGGTCCACTCGCAGCAGCACTTCCTTCTGGTCAAGTTCACGATGTGCGGCAGCCTCATCGAAGCCGGCGGCAACGCCTTTGCGGACAAGCGCCAGGTTGTTCACGCTCACGTCAATCCGCGTGGGATCGAACTTGGCGCCCGAATAGCCGGCGGCGCAGACGATGCGGCCCCAATTGGGGTCGGCGCCCGCCAAAGCCGTTTTTACCAGCGGTGAATTGGCAATGGCGCGCGCCGCACGTTCGGCATCCAGCGGTGACCGTGCGCCCATCACTTCCACATTGACCAGCCGGGTCGCCCCCTCGCCATCACGCGCGATCATTTTGGCGAGCGTCTGGCAAACCAGCGCCAATCCCTCCGCAAACCAGGCGCGGCTCTCGTTTCCGGGGACGACGGTAGTTTCCGCCATGCCGCTTGCCAGCGCGATTACGGAATCGTTGGTGGAAGTGTCGCCATCCACGGTGATGCGATTGAAAGAATCCTCCACCGCAGCAAGCAGCAGGTTGTGCAACATCCGCTCGCCCATGCCCGCATCGGTGGTGATGAAGGAAAGCATGGTGGCCATGTGCGGATGAATCATCCCCGAGCCTTTGGCAATACCGGCAATGTGCACGGGTTTGCCCCTTGCCACTGACCGCACAACGCATGTCTTGCTGATGGTATCCGTGGTCAGGATAGCCTGCGCAACCGGACCAGCCTTCTCCTTGGAGAGGGCTTCTTTCAAATGCGGAAGTTGCGAGAGAATCCGTTCGGCGTTAAGCGGAACTCCGATGACTCCTGTCGATGCCACCAGAACCTGTGAGGGTTCAATCTCGAGAAGTTCGGCTGCCACCCGCGCGGTTTCCTCCGCCGTGTGCGTCCCCTCTTTCCCTGTGCAGGCGTTGGCGTTTCCGGAATTCGCCACAATGGCGCGGCAGCGTCCACGGCTCTCCGCCAGATTGCGGCGTGAGAGCAACACCGGCGCCGCGGCAGCTCGATTGGTGGTGAAAACCCCGGCAGCCTGGGTGGCGGGCGAATCGGAAAAAATCAACGCCAAATCCAAAACTCCCGGCGTCTTCTTGATCGCGGAGGCCACCGCCGCCGCGCGAAAACCCATGGGCGTGGAAATATCACCAGCCACGATTTCCCATTTTCGTCCGGCTCGACTCACCAACCCTCCATGAGCTCAATCGATTCGCCTGCTCAGGAAAATCCAGTTCAACAAAAAAGTGCTAGGGCTTAAGGGTTATCGGCGGGGAAGCGGCGTCATCCGTTCCCGCAGGCGGCGGCGAGGGCGGCCCCGCCACCTTGATTGTTCTTACGCTTTCGTCACAAGCCTGCATGTAGAGGTCTTCGTCCCCGCCGCCGGCCGTGCATTTGGCCTCGATGATCCTGTCCGGAGATATGATCCTCGTCGTCAGCATCATATGACGATCAACCGACTGCCAGATCAGGACTGCATCGCGATCGCTGATCCGGGTGTGTTCAAACTGATAGCGAGGAAGGTGGTGGAGAGTGCCATCGGTCTCCCAAACAGCCAGAATCTGAGGTGTGAATTCAGCGCTTTGATCGGGATTCGGCTGCGATGTAATGGCAATTGAGGGGTCAGTGCTGAAAAGCCTCGGCGAGTAAATTCGCACCTCTCCCGGAGAGATTTCCACCTTTTTGTCGATGCCTGCTGCCACCTGCATGTCAATTCCCATCCCGTCATTCTTATAAGGAATGAGCCTCAGCGTTTCACTAGTCACGGCAGCGACATGACCAGGATACCATTTGACCATGAGATACTCGCCTCCGATGATTCCGCTGCCGATCACGAAAATCCCCAAACCCACCACGAGTTGCGTCGGAATTTGCCTCTTCATTTTGGCAATCTTAACCTGCATGAAGCAAACGGCGCAACGCAGGTATAGAGGAATTCTCCCTTCAATCTTTGTGATCTCGAACCTGAATCAAGGGGTGAGTCTTCTCGATGACTTCCCCCACTTTCTGGGCGCTTAGTCCCTTGCCACGCAGCGATTCCTGAAGGCGGGCAGCGTCTTTTGCCGCCACAGAAATCAGGAGCCCACCAGAGGTTTGCGGATCGAAGAACAGATTCTTGACGTCGTCCGAAACGCTCGCGGAAAACTCCACGCAGCCGCCAATGAAATCCCGGTTGCGTTTCGTGCCTCCAGGAAGATAGCCCTTCCGAGCCAACTCGAGAGCGCCCGGCAGATATTGGATGTCGATTGTGTCGATGAGGAAACTCACCTTGCTTCCAACGGCCATTTCCCGAGCGTGACCCAGGAGGGAAAAGCCCGTAACGTCGGTGACGGCGTGCAATTCAAACGGCAGGGCGGCCTCCATGGCTGTGTGATTGAGAGTACACATGGAGCGGATTGCCGCGTCCACCGAATCTTTCGGCGCGGCTTCCTTCTTCAGGGCCGTCGCGATCACTCCGGTTCCCAGGGGTTTGGTAAGAATCAGCCTGTCGCCGGGTCGCGCGCCCACGTTCTTGAGTATGCGCTTCGGGTTGATGAGGCCCGTCACCGCATATCCGAATTTGATCTCGTCATCGCCCAGCGAGTGGCCACCCAGAACGGTGCAGCCGGCTTCCTGCATCTTGGCTTGGCCCCCACGCAAGATTCCCTCGAGAATTCCGACGTCCCTTCCGGAATTCGGGAAGCCAACGATGGAGAGTGCGGAAATCGGCCGGCCGCCCATGGCGTACACAT
>JASHSC010000025.1 GCA_030036915.1 Terriglobia bacterium | reverse complement strand
CGAGTCATCCTGCTTGGGGTGACAGGCGATCAGATTCTGAGCGTGGTTTATACCGAGCGGGGGGAGCGGATCCGGATCATCTCCGCCCGTCGGGCGACACGAAATGAACAAGACCTCTACTATCGCGAGAATGCACCGTAACGGCCGGCTGGTTCGGGTCAAACCGGGAGGGGCCGAAGAACCGTTGCACGTTCCTCCCCTGGTTCCGCGCAGCGCTGCGGAAATCGAAGCCGCCGCCGCGCGCGACCGCGAAAATCCGCCCCTCACGGGCGTGCAGGGAGAGAAATTGCGCCCCGTCCCGCGCGTCAAGACTCTGCGCCGCGCCCTGGCGCTGACTCAGGAGGAGTTTGCCGTGCGTTACCACATCCCTCTGGGCACTCTGCGCGATTGGGAACAAGGGCGCTCGCGGCCGGACCAGCCGGCGAAGGCCTACCTTGCCGTCATCGCGCGCGATCCGAAAGGCGTCGAGCGGGCATTGCACGCATCCCCCGGCCCCAGCCAACGCTCCTGAGCCCTTCCCCGCCAAGTCCCCAGTCCCTGTCTTAATCTTTTCCGCTCGCTGTGCCCGCAAGAAGGCGGTGGCAGAAAGGGTCATGGGAGATGTGCGAACGAACTCTATTGTTGACAGGCACGCTGCGGCATCTTATGATGACAGAATGAATTCAACCATTGCCGCGCCGGTTGACTGGGTTGAGGCGGTGGGGAAACTCCATTTGCCCTCGAAGGCGGACCGGCGTCTTCAGGAACTGATGGACCGCAACAACGAGGGCCTTTTGCCGCCCGCCGAGAAGGAAGAGCTTGAGGCGTTGGCGGAGTTGAGCGAGCGATTGTCGCTGGTGCGCGGCGAAGCTTTGCAAATTCTCGGCAAGCGGCCGTAATGTCCGTACCGGAAGAACTTTCCCGCGCCGTTCGCGCTCGTGCCCAGGCGCGCTGTCAATACTGCCGGATGCACGAAACCCTTCAGGGCGCGACCTTTCACGTCGAACATATCATTCCACAATGCCACGGCGGGCGCTCCGGCCTGGAGAACCTGGCGCTGGCATGTCCTGGATGCAATCTGCGCAAAGCGAGCAGGGTTACAGCGACTGACCCGGCGACAGGTGAGGAGGTGCGACTATTTCACCCCGTCCGCCAACGTTGGGCGGAACACTTCCGCTTTATGGGGTATCAGGTTGAAGGGTTGACGGCGGTGGGCCGAGCCACCGTGGACGCTCTACACCTGAATCACCCCCGCCGCCAGCGCATCCGCGAAGTTGAACAAGCGTTTGGACTGTATCCACCCATAGACTGAAGGATTCAGTAGTGTCCTAATTTTGGGAAAAACTTACAGAACTCACCCATCTCGGCCAACCAGAGTTTGGAGTGCGGGAGCTTGCTCCCGCTTTGCCCTTCGCCAGCTTGCTGGCGGCAAATGGGGTGGAAGCGAGCTTCCCGCCCGGAAAGCGGCAGTCCGTCAGCCGACGGACCGCACTCCACAGCGTTCCCACCACGGCGCCTGTGTAAGAGCAGAAGCCCGCCGCGCCGTTAACGCGCGCGATCCGAAAGGCGTCGAGCGGGCATTGCACGCCTCGCCCGGCCCCAGCCTACGCTCCTGAGGCATTCCCCGCCAAGCCCCAAGCGCCTGATACACGGCCCCTATCTTGTCTTTCCCTCTCGCCGCGGCCGCGAGAAACCGGCGCCAGTTGGGCGCGCAGCGAGCGAAAGAGCCTGGGCTATGGATGAGTGGTCCCGGGGCCTGACGCAAAGAACCGGTCCAATTCATTTTCCAACATTTCCATGGTCAGCTCGCACTCCCGTACCAAATCCTTCATGCGCTCCCAGCGTAAGCTGAAGGTATAGCTGTGGCGGAAAAAGTGGCGAAAGTCCAGGTACGCATCGAGGCGATCAACCATTGCCGGGGAAATAACCGCAGGACGTGCCGTTCCGGGCTTGCTCATCGTATCCAAAAGGCTCCGGTGCCAGAACTGAGTCGCGGGTAGTCCCCCATCCAGCCCTTCGGCGATGCGTTTAAAGATGTTCTCAATCCCGTTATAGAAAGCATGGAGCATGGCGGCCAGCGCCGAAAGCTCAAAGTCATCGGGCGGACTCGTGTCGCACTTCCGCACAAGGACATCGTACGTGCCCAGCAGACGGCGAAGGTGTTGCCGCTCAAAGGCGACTTGCCTTCTTACCTTATCCCACACGCTGCAACTCGCCTTCCTCTTTAAGGTAGCGGGTGAAGGGGTTGTCCTCGTCCAGATCGATCAGGTCCACCTGCCGGCCGACGGCGCGGCTGGCCTTGCCCATGGCGCGGAAAAAGACCTCCGGGGGAAGGCCGGAGACCGCGAAGTCCACGTCCGACTCGGGGCGGAGCTTGCCTTTACCGGCCGAGCCGAAAACATAAACCTCCCGCGCCCCGGCAGCCTTCAGCGCCATCGCGCCCTTTTCAATGATCGCACCCAGTTCCGTGTCCATTTCGTCTCTCCCTACCGCATCATCACATGGCGAAGGCTGATTGTCGAGCCGGTGGCGGAGGCACTTGGGTTCTCTACCCGTCGCGGGACCCGTCGCCCGACCCGTCGCCCGAAGACCGCTATGGGTGGCAGGGCGAAGACGGCTTGGGGTCGCAGGGCAATTTTGGAGCTTGGATTCACCGCGCAGTCCCTCACCACCAGGACGCCGATTCTACCGGGAGTGCTGGGCCGGCAGACGGACAAAGTACAACCCTGCCACGCCGTCATCGCGCACGATCCCAAAGGCGTCGAGCGGGCATTGCACGCATCCCCCGGCCCCAGCCAACGCTCCTGAGCCCTTCCCCGCCAAGTCCCCAGCGCCTGATCCACGGCCCCTGCCGTATCTTTCCCTCTCGCCGCGCCCGCGTGAAAGCGGTGGCAGAAAAGGGGGAGTCGATTATTCCAGCTTGTGGTAGTGTTGCGGGAGGGTCTTGGGTTATGGTCTGGAATGAACCGGTTTTTCGCTGGCATCCCAATAAAGCACGATCAAATTTACGCAAGCACGGGGTAACATTTCGAGAGGCCGCCTCAGTCTTTCGTGACCCCCTTTCCGTCACCATTGCCGACCCGTTACATTCGGATGAAGAGGACCGATTTGTGATCGTTGGGCAGTCCGCCCGGAGCAGAACTTTGG
>JASHSC010000218.1 GCA_030036915.1 Terriglobia bacterium | reverse complement strand
TGTCCTGCCACATCCCGGGCTTGAGGATGAAGTTCTCGAGCAGCTTCGCCGTTTCCATTGAGTCCTGGTTGCCGGTCAACTGGTAATCGTGGATCAGCGCGCTCATGGGCCGGTTCTGATCGCTCTTCGCCGCGCCCTCCAGCCCCTGCTGGTCGGAGAGCGGTTCATCCGGCGGCTTGTAGGCTATGGGGAGAGGTTCCCCACCGTAATTCATGAAGTGCCAGGTCCCCTCCGCGTCGATCCCGCTCTGCATGGGATAATAGGCGCGATTTTCCACTCGAATGGCGTCGTGGCGCAGGCCCTTCGCCAGTAAGTCAATCCAGTCGCGCCATCCCGGGTTTCCATCCCTGGCCTGCCAATTCAGCATGGCAAAAACCGTGATGGCGCTCACCTGCGGGTAGGAGGTCCCCTTGGGCGGACCCGATCCGTCAAAGGGGTAATACATGTTGCCGTCCGCGCGGATTTGCGACATCAAAGCGCGCATCAGGCCATATTCCGTTTCCAGCCCGAAATCGCTGCCGCACATGGCGCGCATCATCGGCAGTGTGCGGGCGTTCTTGGGGCTGATGTTCCACGTCTGGCTCTTGGGGTCGGCGTAGGGAGGATTGGCATTAAACATGAATGCCTGGTCCACGGCGTAGAAATTGTTTGGCTCGAGGTTTCCGATTAAAGCATTGATCGCCAGCTTCGCCCGCTCCTCCAGGTCGAGCGTGTCGGGAACAGTAACGTCGTAAAAAGTACCGTGGGGCTTTATGGAGTCCAAGGTAAGCCAGTCGCTCGAAGGAATGCCGGTCGTGTCCGGCGCAGGCCCGGAGGCGCGCGCGGCCTGGAGGCGGGTTAGATGAAGAAGTGAAAAGAACAGAAAGATAGTCAAAAAGGCCGATGACAAAATGCCACTGGCGATTCTTTTGCGCGTTTGCGACATTCTCAGATCCTTTCCCGCTGTGGCATGCGCTTCCACCCCAAGCGCACGGTCGGGACGATTGCACCATAGCCATCTACAGCGAAAGCTGTATACAGTATGCGATGGCCAATTGTCAAGGCTAGACCTCCTGAAAATTATTCATCGTTCTTGCACATACTCTGTAAAACTATTGACTTATACGTGGCATACAGTGTACAAACACGCATGGGATATGACCCCGCACTCGCGGTGGAGGACAAACATCCTGGCTGAGTCTCCCGCTACAACCATCAGGCTTACTCCCGAAGGCATGGACACACGCACGTTGAAGGACCAGGTTGTCCAATTGCTCAGCAACGCCATCCTTTCCGGCAAGCTGAAGCCCGGTGAGCGCTTGAACGAAAGCCGGTACGCTCGGGAACTGGGCGTAAGCCGCATTCCCATTCGCGAGGCTCTCCAGCAGCTTCAGGAGCGCGGCCTGGTGGTGGACGTTCCCCGGCGCGGCAAGTTTGTGGTGAATCTCAGCGAAGAGGAGATCCAGAAGATCAACAGTCTCCGCATCGTCCTCGAAGCTGAAGCGCTTCGCCTGTGCCGGGCAAAAATTGCACCCGGAGACGGAGAGATTCTGGAAGGGTTCGTGGAGAGAATGAAGCACTCCGAAAGCCTTCCGGAAATTGAGGCAGCCGCGCTGGATCTGGAATTTCATCGCACGATTTGGCGCTATTGCGGCAATTCCTATCTCATCAGCGCGCTCGAGACCATTGCGGTTCCACTCTTTGCCCACCGCGTTCTGTGGAGAATCAATCGGGATATGCTGGGATGGGCGGCCATTCTGGTGAAACAGCACCGCGCGCTGGTGGACTATGTGTTGGGAAAAATACAGACGCCCGCCGAACTGGTAATGCTCGAACATTTGACCTATCGCTACAATCAACCGGCGCGGTTTTCGAGTCTGGCGCTGTCGCAACCCGAACTGCTCTCCACGCCCGGCAAGGGTTAGCAGGGCTGTGGCCGTTACCATCTCTTCCGGGCAGTGCTTTTTCCCCCGTCAATTTCAATTCCTTCAGGGTTGAGGTATCCGCTATGAAGAAGAAACTTTTTGTGGCGACGCTGATCGCCTTTGGTCTGTCTTGCTGCTGGGGCGGAGTGCGGTGCGCGCAGGTTGCCGGCGCCGGGCGGGAGTCGCTCGCGGCCTTTCCGACGCAAAGCCCTGCCACGGACAATGCAAAACCCAGCGGCAAGGAAAAGCACTGGAGCGGCACGCTGGTAGATTTCGGCTGCATGGTAAAAGCGCTGCAACCCCCAAAGGGAGGCGCGAACGCCGGCCCCGGGCTTGACGTTCCCCAGTCCAATTTTATGGGAGGCTCGCCGCAGGCCGGCCATCCCTCAGGCGGAATGAGCGGAAGTCAGGGCTCCACGGGGAATTCTCCCGCGGATGATGGCGGTCTGGACCAGAACCATCTGACGCAAGTAGCCCGCGTGGATAACGCCGCTAAACAGTGTGGCCCCACCGGTTCAACTCAAAATTTTGCTTTGGCAACCTCGGAAGGCGAGGTATTTAAATTCGATTCGCAGGGAAACTCCCTGGCAGCCGATGTGCTGAAGCAGACCGAAAACAGCAAACGAATTAAGGCGAGAGTGTCCGGCACGCTGGACAGCCACTCCATGCTCTCCGTCGCTTCCCTCGATATCAAAAGCAAGGAAAAGCACTGAGCGGCGCCGGGCACGACGCAGGAACACGATGCCCGGGCAATTTTGTTGACGAAAAGACTCAAAGAAATCATATGGGCTCAGCAGCCAACGCAATCGCTTTCTGAACTATCTCCTGGCTCGCTCGGAAGCGGAGATCCCTCCGAAGCTTTCGCACCAATCCGACGGGCTCTGGGGCGCGGCCCTCCAGGTGGAATCTCGCAAGCAGGCGGAGAGTGCCTACCGGCTTGAATCCTTTGAGTCTGCCGATCTCACGCGCCTTCTTCTCGTCACCGATGAAAAATTCCGCGCCATTTTCCTCCGCCTGCACAAGAGCCTCGGCTTCCCCAGCGTGTAACTGGTCGAGCAACAAATTCACATTTCCCCGATCGGCAGCCATACACCGCACGAATCGCCCGGTCTGGTACAGCTTCTTCAGGCGATAACGGAATCGGCTTTTCCGATTGACTTCCGAATGCACTTCTCGTGGAACGTAGACCACATCGAAAAGAGTAGTCAACTGTTCGGCAAGGCCAAGGTGGGTGAGGGAGATGAGCGGAGTGCTATCGATTACGGCAATACGCACTATTTCTCGCTAAGTGAAAAAAGCAGAAGCAACGCCAGCCCTGCCGCCACTAGAGCCCCGGCAGCCTGCCGCTTCTCCTTGCTCAGATGCTGCGCCTTTAAGAACTCCACCACTTCCGTTTCAATCTTCCCTGGATTATCCATCGGCGAAAACACGAAGACATGGGGAAACTGCGCAACCAGAGGGGTATGGGCAAGGGCTGCGTGGACGATCGGTATGACCAGCTTTTTCGCCGCCAGGGCATACCTCAATTCCTTCTGCACGTTGGCATTTGCTTTTGCCGTCATGATGGCGAGAACGCAGTCGGAACGCTTGATCGCGTCTTCGATTCCGTTGACGGATGGCCCCTGTGCGGCATGAAACGTGAAGTCGCGACGCGGCACATACATCTCGATGCCGTGAGAAGCCGCCAGCGTTTGCAAGCGCCAAGCCAGCGCTTGCTCCGCCGGGTCGAGACTGTGACTGAGGAACAC
>JASHSC010000217.1 GCA_030036915.1 Terriglobia bacterium | reverse complement strand
AGCTTTCGGTATACGCCATCACGGTGGCTAAGGGTGGCGAGAGGCTAAAGAAGGAAGAAAATGCTCCGGTCCCGGTTCCCGGATTTGGCGGACCGCCGCAGCGCGGGTTCAACGTTCGCAACGCCACGATGGCCGAATTCGCGGCAGTGATGCAGGCGCAGTTCATGGAACAACCGGTTATCGACCAGACGGGTTTAGGCGATACGCGCTATAGTTTCGTCCTGAAGTGGACACCCGACCCGTCGCAGAATGCGGGCTTCGGGGCAGGACCACCCCCGCCTAATGCCCTTCCACCGGCGACTGATCCGGATGCACCTCCGGATTTGTTTGCCGCCATGCAACAGCAGCTCGGTTTACAAATGAAGACCACAAAAGCACAGGTGGACGTGATGGTTATTGATAAAGTGCAAAAACCCAGCGAGAACTGAGCCCCTACCCGTTGCCGCGATATGTGGCCGAGGAGCGAGCTCATCTCTGCGCCGTTGCGGGATATTTAATTGCCTGGATGTGTCGACTGCCAGGCGGGTGAAATCGGGCAAAAAAGAACCTCCGGATAAATTATTGAAAACAAAGATCAGGGTGTAAGAATTGCGCAGTTCTTGCCGCGAAAATCGTCATGTATGTTGGTTTCTGGACCTGATGGGTGATTTCTTTTGGGGAAGGCGTTGTGGCACTTCGTGGCGGGGGTCAGTTTGCCTTGGCGTGGAGGCCGACGAGCGGGCGGCGAAGGCGGCTGCGGTTTTCATGATCGATGCGGACAAGTTCGAAACTCAATTCCTGCGGGCGGGCTTCGCGCACCAGCACCTGGGCTTGGACGCGATACAGTCCGGTTTGGATTTCGAGCGGGACGGTGCTGCCGGGTTTGATGTGGCACTGGCTGCGGGCAACACCACCGCCCAGGCTGAGTTGCTGAATCGAAACGCGGTGGCTGGTCTCGCTGGGTTTGACGACGCCCACCAGCGGACTCGGGAGCTTCACACGGTCGTAGCGGCGCTGGCGCAGCCAGGGAGTTTCAGGGTCGGGATCGAGCGCGGTGAGCGTCAGATCCGCCGAGCTGAGTCCGCACTGTGGCTGGAAGCGCTCCGCCCATTCTGGATCGATTTTCCTGAGCGCCTGCATGGCGGTAATGCGAACTTCGCGCGGCTGCTTCCATCGCCAAAGCTTCTTGCCCTCCGCCAGGGGCCGAAGCAGGTGTTCCGCCTGCGGCTCACGAAGCCTGCCCAAAGCCTCAATGGCCTTGATATGCAAATACGGGTCGGCTTGACTCGCGGATAACTCTTCCACAATACGCATAAGTCGTGGCGTAATCGCCAGGTCGCCCGCCATCCCCAGTTCATCCACCGCCTCGGGAAGAACGGCGCGGTCCAAGAGGTCGTAAACCTTGTCAAGCAGTTGTCCGCGCTGCGGGGCAAGGCTGTTAGCCAGTTGACGAACCACGTTGTCATGCGTCATCTGGTCCCAATCCTTCAGACGGGTGGGAAGCAGTTCCTCCAGATCCTCGGGCTCCAATCGGCAGAGCAGGGCAATGGTCGAAGCCGCTTCAGCCGCAGGACGGGTTTGCAGGATTTTGCTGAGATGCCCGACGGCTTGAGTGCCGACGGCTTCCACCATTTCCAGCATGCGTTGCCACTCATCGCGTCGAGCACAGCGGGGAACCCGGCTGGCCACCTGGTCAACCGTGGCGTGAGGCATGCGCTTGAGGACTTCCACCAATCCTTCGGGTATGCGCGGGGCCTTGATCGCTTCATCAATGAATTCGGGAAGGGGATTGCCCACTTTGACGCGCGGCCAGAGGAGTCGCGCGAGTCCAGGCTGCTTCTTCTCCAACATCTCCATGGTCTGGAGTGCTTCGTGCACGGCGCGATATTCGCGACGCGCGGCGGCCTCGTGGCTGAAGCGCACGAAGGAAGCACCCAGAAGCGTCTGCAGGTCGGCGTTTCCTTCCTTGCTCAGCGCTTCGCCCATATGGTGCAGACTGGTCTGGAGCAAAGCGGGGTTGGCTTTGGAGAAGAGATCGGCCATTTCGGTAAGGCCTGCGGCGGCCTTTCGGCGCGCGTCTACGTCTTCGGTTTGTACGCACTTCGAGTAATTATCCAGAATCGCCCGCGCCGAATCCGCGTCACCCCGGCCGATCAGGTCCTCCACAAATTGGCGGACATTTCGCGGCGGGACGGCCCAGGCTTCCGGCGAGAGCAGCATCTTCTGCTTGTGCTTTTCTGGAACGCGGGCCCAGAATTGTTTGTCCAGGATATCGGCGTGGGATTCCACTTCTATACCCGCCTTTCCCATCTTCTCTTCCTGGGTTGTCAGAATCTTCCGCAGCGAGCCGATTTCGCGCTTGAGACGATCGAGGAGCTCCACCACCGCGTTGGTTTTAACATCGCCGCGCTCATAACGCTGGATGGCAAAGCGAATCGCCAGGCGCTCGGCGAGCTGGAGGAGCAGGGGGTCGTCCGGGCGGGGCGGTTCGGCTTGGGAATTCAGACTCATCAGAGCCTGCGCCAATGCTGCCTGCCCTGCGGCAGGCAATTTGTGCAAGTCCTTCTCGAGAGCAGTTACCTGCCCGGCCGAATCCGACTCCTCGACGGACTGGCCAAGTTGAGAGAGCCATCCCAGGACTTTGAAAATGTCAGCCTCCTGAGTGGCTGATCCGCCCAGCGTACCGGAGCCGCCTCCGGGGCCTGGACCGACACCACCAAGGCCGCCGCCCACACCTCCGCGGCCGCCTGGCGTACCTCCGCCGGGGCCTGCTCCTGGACCCGCTGACCCTCCGCCCATTCCGGGACCTCCTCCGCTGCCTGGTCCCGCGCCCGGACCTGCGGTGCCGGGACCCAATCCGGCTCCGGCGCCTCCGCCAGGGCCTGCGGGATTGCTTCTTGCACCTTCCGCAGCCGCCATTAGTTGCAAAAGACGCTGCGGATCCTGAAGCCATCCCTGCAACTTCTGCGCATCTTCACCCAAGGAGCGAGCGGCAAGCTGCGCAGCCAATGCCGATTCGCCAAGGGAGGAATCCTGCGCGACAAATCGCACTTCATTCACCTTGATTGCGCCTTTGTCACCTCCGAGTAGGGTCTTCAACTCTGTCGCCATCGGCCCGCCTTTTGCTGATTTAGAGGAGAAGGCGCGGACAAAGCGCCAGAAATCGTCGACGGTCACGCGATGGGAAAAATTAATGCTGGCGAGGCCCGCCGAGGTCAGCAGTTGGGCAAAACTGCGGTCAGTGGGGCGTTTTTCAAGGGGCACGCCGTCTAGCAAAACTTGTGTGCCGGAGACTCCGAGAAGCAGGCCGCTCTCTCCGGAAAATTTCAGAGATGCTCGCAGGTCGTCCCACGCGCTTCCCAGGAGGGCCGTCGTCCGCTCATGCTCAGCGCCGTAAAGGCGCACGGTTTTCAGGAGGATATTAAGGCTGCGCGCGAAATTTCGGGCTGCAACGAGATTGGATGCATCTTCCATGGGTGATTCGGCAAAGGCCGCCCTATCGAACCTGATTTGAGCCCGGCCCGGCTCAACAGCTCCTAAGTACCATGACGGCAGACGCGCGCCAAGAGTACAATGGTACTAACGTATATTTCTAGGCCGCACTCATAGTTAGCCCTCGGCAATAATCAATATATTACCACATTCCAGCTTCCTTAATGATTGTCTGTGAGATGGGCTCCGGGCGATGACTTTGGAATCGAGTTAGCAGCCAACTCGAAGGGCTGCCTTTGAGAGCTGATCCAAGAGGGAGGTCATGAGATCTGCGGTCAAAATTCCTATGGATGCGGTGAAGTTAGAAAGTGAATGGAGTGCAAATGATCCCCAACCCGTTGCCAGTCCGCGGACCCGTCTATGGGTGGCGTGTCCTGACAGATCACGGCCTTTGCGGAGGCTATGTCACCTGCATTCGAGATAGGCGACTTCGAATAGATTGAGTTGAGCATATTGATAGATATCGTACTCCATGCCCTCTTGAAAATTCAATTTTTCGCTTGACAATGGGAATACCATGATAGTAGGTTTACGAGGTTCACACGAAAATTCTAAGAGGATTTTAAGCCATAACAACGGAATTCAAGGATGAGCTTAGCAGCCAAGCGGTGGCTTCGAGGCACTGAGCCTTGTGCACTGACCAACAGGCTGGTGGGCCAAGACTAAATCAAAGCGATTGGAGGATGTCCAAGATGAAACGGACAACTTTGGTAATGGTCGCAGCGGCGGTGATCATGCTTTGCGCTTTTGCGACACCTGCGCCGGCCCAGATGGTGTGGTACTCGCTTGACAAGGCCTCGACGGCCGCGCCTGCACAAAGCGTGGCGCGCACCACGGTCAGGCAAGATCTCGTCCCGATCAACACCGGGGCAGGAAGGGTGTACAGCCCGGCCTCCAGCATTCCCCCGTCGGGAAGCGCCGGAGTGACCGCTCACACCGACGTTGAAGTCTTTGTCCCCGACGGGTTCCAACCTGACCAAGCTTCGCCTCCAATGAACGGGTATGGCTATAATACGCCGGCTTCAATCGCTTGCCGGTATCGAGTTATGAGCGGCACCCACGTGGCGGGGTGCAATCCCAACGCCGCTGGCTTGACGAACGCCTCAGGTGGTAGCCAGACGATTGCCATCGTTGATGCCTATGACGACCCATGGATCTCTGACGATCTGAATACTTTCGACTCCCAGTTTGACGTGACAGCGCCGCCTTCGTTCCAGGTGGCATACGCGAGCGGAACGGAGCCGGCGTTTGACACGAAAGATGACGGTGGTTGGGAGCTGGAGGAATCGCTCGATGTGGAGTGGGCACACGCCATGGCACCTGGTGCCAACCTCGTTCTGGTAGAAGCGGCATCCAACAACATTTCGGACCTGATGGCCGCCGTAACGGTTGCAGGTAATTTTGTAATGTGCAGCGCCGCCACCTGCCTGAGCGGCGGGAGCGGCGTGGGCGAAGTCATCATGAGCTGGGGCACCGGAGAGTATAGCGGAGAGACCAGCTATGACTCCTATTTCACCACCTCAGGTGCTGTCTACTTTGCAGCGGCCGGCGATGCCCCTGGGGTCAGCTATCCCTGTACTTCAATTAACGTCGTGTGCGTTGGGGGAACAACCCTCTCCAAATACCCTGGCAGTGCTCCTAATGGCAACGCGCTTAACAACTCGCAAGAAGGAGTTTGGAACCTCACCGGTGGCGGCTCGAGCCTGTATGAACCGCTCGCCAATGGTCAAAGTGTTTTGGCGAATACTCTCTCCGCGCTTAACAATGGCACGGCAACTCTTCCGACGGGCCCCGTGGAGGGAGTAGGCCTTTCAACAACCAATCGGGCCGTTCCGGACGTCTCCGCCAATG
>JASHSC010000216.1 GCA_030036915.1 Terriglobia bacterium | reverse complement strand
CCGACAAGCAGTTCTCACCACAGAGGGCACAGAGTCCACAGAGAAACGTCTCTTGTTTCTCTTCGTGGTCTCTGTGCCCTCTGTGGTGAGCTTTGTGTTTTTAAGTCTGCTGCACTGATTCTCCCTCTGATTCTGTTCGTCACCCTCCCAACGTTGCGCGCGCAGTCGTCGCCGGAATTTCTCACCGTTCAGGGCCCGGCAGGGAAACCGGGTGGCCGCCTTGTCGCTTCCTGGCATTCCGAGCCTAAGACGTTGAATCCCGTCACGGCGGTTGACGTGGTTTCCAAGGAACTGATCAGTCTGCTGAACGCCGACTTGGTCCACATCAACCTTGCCACGCAGCGCACGGAACCGGCGCTCGCCAAATCATGGACGGTAAGCGGTGGGGGGAAGCATTACACGCTCGAGCTGCGCCAGGGATTGAAATTCTCCGACGGCCATCCTCTCGACGCGGATGATGTGGTGTTCAGTTTCAAGGTTTATCTCGACCCCAAATTACATTCCCCGCAGAGCGACCTTCTGCAAGTGGGTGGTAAGCCGATTCAAGTGCAGAAGCTTGGACCCTATCAGATGGAATTCGATCTGGCATCGCCCTACGCCGCGGCAGAGCGCATCTTTGACGGCGTGGAGATTCTTCCGCGACATCTCCTGGAAAAGTCTTACGAGGATGGAACGCTCGACAAAATATGGGCCTTGTCCGCCAGCCCCGCGGCGGTCGCTGGTCTCGGACCTTACCGCTTGAAGCAGTACGTTCCCGGGCAGGAGATTCTGCTTGAGCGGAATCCCTACTATTGGAAGGTAGATTCGGCAGGTCGCCGGCTGCCCTACATCGATGAACTCGCTTTCCTGATTGTTCCCACCGAAGATGCGGAGGTTATTCGGCTCCAATCGGGTGACCTTGACCTTTTGGAGAAAATCAGCGCGGACAATTACGCGGTGCTGGAACGAGAACAGAAGGCGCGCGGGTACCGGCTCTACGACCTGGGACCGGGAATGGAGTACGACTTTCTGTTTTTCAATCTGAATGATTTAAACGCGAAGCATCTGCCGGAAGTGGCGGCCAAGCAGGAGTGGTTTCGCCATAAGGAATTCCGCCAGGCCGTGTCGCTGGCCATCGACCGTGACGCCATCGTGCGACTGGTTTATCGCGGGCGCGCTACGCCGATTTGGACACAGGTAACGCCGGGAAACAAATTGTGGGTCGACGCGGCGATTCCGCACCCAGCGCGTTCCGTGGATAAGGCGCTGGAGCTTCTGCGCTCGGCTGGATTCACGCGCCGCGCCGATGGAACTCTGGTGGACTCGCACGGCGCGCCGGTGGAGTTCTCGATTCTGACCAATCCCAGCAACGCCCAGCGTAGCAAAATGGCCACGCTTATTCAGGACGATTTGAGTCAGCTCGGAATGCGCGTCAACCTGGTTTCCATGGAGTTCCAGGCGCTGATGGCGCGTGTGTTCGATTCCTATGATTATGACGCCACGCTCTTGGGTCTGGTGAGTGGCGACGCTGACCCCAACCCAGAGATCAACGTGTGGACGTCCACGGGCGGCACTCACGTGTGGGCGCTGGCGGAAGCGCATCCGCTGGCGCCCTGGCAGGCGGAACTCGACCGCCTGATGGATGCGCAGACGGCCATGCTGGATTTTGCCAAACGCAAGCAGGCTTACGACCGCGTGCAGGAGATCGTGGCGGAAGAGGATCCGGTCATCTGCCTGGTCAGCCCGAATGTGCTGGCCGCAACCAAGGACGGGCTCGAGGGGTTGGAACCCTCAGTGATGCGCAATTATTTGTTATGGAACGCCGAGCGATTGTACTGGAAGTAGTCTATCGTGGCATGGCCATCCTGGCCATGCGCACGGGCAGGATGCCCGTGCCACGGAGCGCTCTTGCCCAAAGTCTCCCCAAAATCGGCTGCCGAAGCCTCCGCGTCTAATGCGAGGTTGGTGCAAGATTGTCTGAACGGCAAGGAAGACTCCTGGCGGGCGCTGATCGACAGATTCAAGAACCTGATTTATTCAATTCCATTGAAATACGGCCTCACGGCTGACGATGCGGCGGAGATTTTTCAGTCGGTCTGCCTCAGCTTGCTTTCAGACCTCGACAAGATTCGCGATCCGCAGGCCCTGCCGGCGTGGCTGATTCGGGTGACGGCGCGGCGCTGCGCAAACTGGCGGCGCGAGCAGCAGCAGTTTCCGGGTGCGGCTGAGGAAGAATTCGAGTCGCACATGGATAAGAAATCGAAGGAACTCTCGGCTGACCAAGTGCGCGAAATTGAGCTCGAGCAGATGCTCCGCGAGGCGCAGGGTGGGCTTTCGCCGCAGTGCCGCCGGCTGATTGAGATGCTGTTCTACGAATCCCCGGCACGCCCCTATGAAGAAGTCGCGGCGGAACTGGGATTGGCCACGGGCTCGATTGGATTTACGCGGCAGAAGTGCCTGGAATACCTGCGCAAGAATCTGGAAAAGGCAGGGTTTATGGGGCGGTAATTCGTCAGGGCATGGAAATCGTAGGCTGGGGCACAATGGGACGTGAAGAATTAGTGTGAAAGCAAAACAACTCTCGCCAAGGCGCAAAGGCGCCAAGAAAATTGAGCTTAACTTAAGAAGCCGCCTGCCGCATTGGACCCTTTGCGGCTTTGCGCCTTTGCGAGAAATTGTTTAATGGACCTTCATCTACGCGCTCTATTGGTCCGTTTTTCAACCCTATGCCAACCAAACCCACCAATCCGGAAAAGATTATCGAGCAATTGGCGGCGCTTAGTGATGACGCGGCGCGGGGGAAATTTCTCACCCGGCATCGCCGACAGCTTACGCCCGCCTTGGTTGCGCAACTGGACGACGCGGTCGGCGGGCTGTTGCGCAAGGATTTATCCCAAGCACAGGTGCTGGCGGACGCGGCTTTGGCCATCGCCAAGAGACTCAAGGACAAGGAAGCGAGCGCGCACGCGCTTCGCGCCAAAGCCAACACGTTCTGGTTTGCAGGGCAGAACCAGCAGGCGGCGGATTTCCACGCGCAGGCCATCCAGCTTTTCGCTGAGGCAGGGAATTCCAGCCAGGAAGCGCGCACCCTGAGCGTTTCGATCCAGCCGCTGATTTTGACGGGGGACTACGACCGCGCGCTGGCCGCGGCAGATCGCGCCCGCGAAATCTTCTCGGCTGCGGGTGACGACCTTCGCCTGGCGCGGCTCGACATCAACGTCGGAAACATCTTTCATCGCCAGGACCGCTTTCGTGAAGCGCTGGAATGCTATCAGCGCGCGCTGAAGCAATTACTGCCGGACAAGGACGTGGAAGGCATCATCGCCGCGCTGCACAACATCGCCGTCTGCCTGATTACGCTGAACGAATACCAGGAAGCGCTGAGTGCTTACGAGCAGGCGCGGCAATTCTGCCTGGCGCAGAACCTGCCGCGCGCCGTGGTGAAGGCGGATTACAACATTGCCTACCTTTATTACTTCCGCGGGGAATACGGCCGCGCCATTGAGATGCTGCGCGCCGTGCGCGAAGACAGCGAGCGCGTGGGGGACAATTACCACACGGCTTTGTGCCTTCTGGACCTTTCGGAGATCTATCTGGAACTCAACATGAGCCAGGAAGCGCGCGATATGTCCCAGGAAGCTTCTACGCGCTTCGAGAAGCTCGGCATGGGATACGAAGGGGCCAAGGCACTGTGCAACACGGCGATCGCGCACAGCCAGGAGAACAAGGGCTTCCGGGCGCTCGACCTGTTCGCGAAAGCGCGCGAGCTGTTTGTGAAAGAGAAAAATCAGGTCTGGCCGGCGCTGATTGATCTCTACCGCGGCTGGGTTCTGTACCAGGAGGGGCGCCTGTTCGAAGCGCGACGGTACGGACTCGCAGCCCTCGAATTCTTCCGCAACTCACCGCTGCCGGGTCGCGCGCTGCTCTGCCGGTTGCTGATGGTGCGGCTTGCGCTGAAGGCCGGTGACGCCGCCGCGGCGCGCGAGGAGTGCCAGGCTGCGCTCGCCGGCTTAACGGGCAGGGAAGCGCCCATCCTGGTTTACCAGGCGCACCTGGTGATGGGCGAGATTGAAGAAGGCCGCAAGGACATCAGCGCTGCTGAACACCATTATCTGGTCGCCAAGCACCTGCTGGAAACGCTGCGCGGCCGCGTTCACGGCGAAGAGCTGAAGATTTCGTTTATGAAGAACCGCGTGGAGGCATACGAGAATCTCATCAATCTGTGCCTCGCGCGGGGAACCACCGCCGACGCGCAGAAGCAGGCGTGGTCGTACATGGAGCAGGCAAAATCGCGCAACCTGCTCGATTCGGTTTCGCGCCAGGTGAGCCCGGCGCAGATCGAGGACATGAGCAAGAGCCACCTGGTGCAGCAGATTCGCGGCCTGCGCGAGCAGCTCAACTGGTATTACCACCGAATCGAAGCCGAGCAGCTCGGCCAGGAGCCCGCTTCCGAAAAGCGTTTGATGGAATTGCGCGACCGCGCGGAGCAGAGTGAGAAGGAATTTCTGCGCGTGCTGCGCGAGCTTCCTGCCGCGGACGCCGAGGCCGCGGGAATTCCTCCCACGGAGCCTGAACCGCTCGACGCGCTGCGCGAAATTCTGGGACCCGATGTGACACTGGTGGAATACTTTCGCGTTCGAGACCGCATTCTGGCCGCGATCCTGACGCAGCAAGGGCTGGAGGTTCTGCCCGTAACGCTCGCTCCGCGCGTGGCCCAGAGCCTGCGCATGCTCCGGTTCCAGTTATCCAAGTTTCGCCTGGGGCCGGACTATGTGGGTCAATTCCAGGCGCCGCTGCTGGAAGCGACGCGGGCGCACCTGAAGGAGATCCACGACGAACTGATCCTGCCCATCCGGTCGCGGTTTGCCGGAAAGCACTTGGTTATGGCCCCGCACGAGTCGCTGCATTATGTTCCTTTCCACGCCTTATATGACGGCAGCCAGTATCTGCTCGATTCCTTCACCGTTTCCTATGCGCCCAGCGCGAGTATTTATGCCAAGTGCCACCGCAAACAAGTGAACCTGGGCACGGGCGCGCTGATTCTGGGCGTGCCGAGCGCGCAGACGCCTTCAATCTATGAGGAGCTTCAGTCCGTCGCCATGATATTGCCCAAGGCAGAGCTTTTCGTCGGGCCTGACGCCAGCAAAAAGGTTTTGAGCGAGAAGGGTCCGAACTGCCGGTTGATCCACATTGCCACGCACGGATTCTTCCGGCCGGATAATCCCATGTTTTCCGGGGTTCGGCTGGGCGACACGTTTCTAACCCTCTACGATCTTTACAGCCTGCACTTGCCGGTGGATTTGATCACGCTGAGCGGCTGCTCAACGGGCTTGAACGTGGTGGCCGCGGGCGACGAATTGATGGGCCTGGTGCGAGGCCTGCTGACGGCGGGCGCGCGCACGCTGCTCCTGACCCTTTGGGATGTTAATGATAACAGTACGGCGCAGTTCATGAAGGCGTTCTACGAGAAAGCCGTCGGCCAGCCCAACCGGGCTGAGGCACTTCGGGAAGCCATGCGGGAACTGCGCGAGCGCTATTCGCATCCTTATTATTGGGCCCCGTTTGTGTTGGTAGGAAAGGCGTTTGCGGGTTAGATGAAAATATTTTCACTTCCCTATATTTTTTGACCAAAATTCTGCTCCTTATTACCGAACGAGAAAAAAGCACAATTGAAAGAGCCTCAAACTTGGATCGGTATTAAGGGCATTTGATGAGGTGAAAAATGAAGCATTACTCGTCGGAAAAATGGGCTGATTATTCGCGGGGAACCACCGGCAAGCGCGAGGCATCGCTAATGAAGCGGCACTTGGAATCGGGTTGCAAGAAATGCCGCCAGATGGCGGAGATGTGGTCCGGCGTGATAAGACTGGCCCAGAAGGAGGGGGGCTATAAGCCCCCGGAGAACGCCGTACGAGTGGCGAAGAGCTATTTCGCTGCCTCGCGCCTGGAGGGCAAGTCGTCAGTCGTGACCCAGATCGCGCGACTGGTCTTCGATTCCTTGCGACAGCCGCAGCTCGAGGGCGTTCGGTCCACGAGCGTGGCGCCCCGGCATTATGTCTACCAGGCCGGCTCGGTGCTGGTGGATATCTGGCTGGAGCGGGTAAGCGGTTCGACGCCCCTGAGCTTGACCGGGCAAGTTCTCGAGAAGTCGAAGGACAGCCAGGCTGTTAAGGATATGGACGTCAGGTTGCGCATGGGCGATGCGGAGATTGCTTCAACCACGACAAACCAGTTTGGGGAATTTCATCTGGAGATTCCTCCTTCCACCGGAAGCGATGCGCAGTTGACGATCGGCGGGGAGCGGAAGGTTGCGGTGCTTATTCCCATGGCTTTATTGGGTGACGCACAGGACATCGAAACCCGTTGACGCCTGCGTCACCTGACTTTGGTGCTGGTGAAAGTACACCCGTACTATAGCAACGCAAAAGTAAGGGACCTAAGTTAGTGATGTAGACGTTGTAAGGTCAGGCCGGCAGATTTAAGAGCCTGGGCTGGATAGAAAGAAATTCAAAAGAGAGGCGAGAATTCGAGGTTCAAATTTATGAAGCAGCACCGCGTTGTTCTTTTGGCAGTGATCATGTCGCTCTTCGTGGTGGGCAAGCCTGCTGTGGCACAAAACGTCATCGTGCGTGACACCGGAGGGCTGCTGGGCCTTCAGCAGAGTTGCGGCCGCGTGGGCTGCACGGTCGATTACGGCTTGGACGGCACGGTAGGCCAGTTGTATCTGGTCACGCCCAACCAGAATACCTGCTCAGGACTCATAGGCTGCCTGCTGGACACCGTCTTCAATCTTCTCGATTTCCTTACCAAGCTGCTGCTTCAGCCTGGCGTGGTGGATGCGGAGCCCGACCAGCTTCTTTCCCTGGCGCAATCATCCAGCCCCACGGCCCCACCCGGTTTGTACGACACGACGCCGGTGAATTATTACGGAACGGTCGCTTGGGATGGATATGTGAATCAGCCCGCAATACAGATTGTGGATCTTCCTTCGGCCCGCAGCGCTTTCAACGTGACGGGCTCCGGCGTGGTGGTGGGCATGATCGACACGGGTGTGGACCCCAACCAGCCGGTGCTCCAGACCGTGCTACTTCAGGGATATGACTTCACGCGCAATCAGCCCGGCGGCTCGGAATTGAGCGACTTGAACCAATCCACTATGGCAGTCGTAAATCGTACCGGATCATCCGCGCCGGCGGAGGTAAACCAGTCGACGATGGCCGTAGTGAACCAGGAAGAAGCGGTGGATTTCTCCCAGTCGCAGTATGCGGATTTCGGCCACGGCACGATGACGGCGGGAATCGTTCATTTAGTAGCGCCCACGGCCAAAATTCTGCCTCTCAAATCGTTCGGCGCGAACGGGCAGGGCTATCTTTCCAACGTCATCGCCGCGGTTTATTGGGGCACGCAACACGGCGCGAACGTTTTCAACATGAGCTTTGACTTTACGACCTACTCGAATGAAATGAATCAGGCGGTGAATTACGCGGCCAGCAACGGCGTGGTTTCGGTGGCCTCGGTGGGAAACAACGGGCAACGGATGATAGTTTATCCGGCAGGACTCAAAAACGTGATGGGTGTGGCGTCGGTCTCGGATGCGGAGACGCTTTCTACCTTCTCCAACTACGGCACGCCGCCCACGTGGGTTGCCGCTCCGGGCGAAGCGATTATCTCCACGTATCCCTTCGCGACGTACGCGGCGGGGTGGGGAAC
>JASHSC010000215.1 GCA_030036915.1 Terriglobia bacterium | reverse complement strand
TCCTCGATCGTGAGCTTGCCCGACTCGATCAGCCGAGCCATCACGGGCTGCGTGCGTCCGCCGAAAAGCGCCAGCAGGTCGTCAATCAATCGTCCCTGTGCGGCGTCGCGCGAAATCAGGGCTTCGAAGATGTGAAAGTTGCCGACCTTCTTCACCCGCCGCAGCGCCCGCTTCCCTTCCAGCCGATAAACGGTGGTTTGGACGGTGGTGTATGCGGGGCGGCGCTTTTCCGGAAATGATTCCTGAATTTCACGAATGGAGGCCTGCCCGCGCGTCCACACCGCTTCCATAATTGCAAGTTCCAGCCGGGTTAATTTGGGTTGCTTCATAAATTATCTACTACGCCAATAGGTAATCCTACTATATCGATGTGTGAAGTCAAGTTAAATTTCGCGGGGGCGGCAAACATCATCCGGACCTTTCCTTAAAGGGTAATCACCTCGCGGCGAGGGCAAGAGACGAGCCTGCACCACAGAGATCACAGAGAAGCCTTCCTCAGTAAGCCTCTGTGTGCTCTGTGGTGAGTGTCCTGCTTCGGCAGCAGGGCCGATTGGTTTTCTTACGGCGGGCTATTTGACCTGAATTCGAAATCAGCGTTCGGCTTATTCGAGAACGTGCACAATTACGCCCGACGACCTTCCTTTTCCGTGATAAACGCGCTCGGTGGCTTTTTTGAAATCCTCCGGCTTGGCGTCGGGAATATTCACGAAGGTCTGCGGATTGCGGTCGGTAAGGGGAAACCACGAGCTCTGCACCTGCACCATGATGCGATGGTTTTTGCGGAAACAGTGGTTGATGTCAGGCGCAGTGACGTTCAGCTCCACAACCTGGCCGGGAACCATGGCCGCAGGCTTTTCAAAGCTATTGCGGAACTTGGCGCGCATCGGCCAGCCGCGCAGGAGCATTTGATATCCCCCCATAATAATCGACGGCGGAGGAACGTCCGTGAACGGAGCGTGACCGTTCCCCCCGGCGCGCGCTTTGGGCTGGGGATAGTCGGGTGGAAAAACGTCGATGAGTTTGACATCGAAATCCGAGTCCGTGCCCGAGGTCGAGACAAATAATCGCGGCGAAACCGGACCGGCAATCGTCACATCCTCCTCGAGCGGCTCCGTTTGATAAACCAACACGTCCGGGCACGTCGAGGCAAACCGCTGGTCCGCCACCATGTATTCCTGCGGCACGTCCCGCGCGATGTAGCCGATGAACGGCACGGGGTGGCTTGGGTCGCTCACGTACTCATCGAAGGAATCCTGCGCAGCCTCGGGCGCCGTGAAGGAAAGCCCTCCGTGACTTTGGAAATAGAGCACGCGCGTCGTGGCGTTCGAGGGCGGCCAGCTTGAATACTTGCGCCACACATTCGTTCCCGTCTCAAACACGTAGGCCTTGGGCAGTTCTTCGGTTTCCCTTCCCTTCAGGTACTTTTCGAAAAAGGGAAATTGAATGTGGTCGCGGAAATACGCGGCCGTCTTTGAGCCGAAACTGACGCTGCCCAGATGCTCGCCGTCCAGCCGCGCCCAGCCGCCGTGCACCCACGGACCTTCCACAAGACCGTTGTAAATTCCCGGATCGTTCTCCTCGATTGAGCGGAAGACGCGGAAGGGGCCGTAAAGGTCCTCGGCGTCGAACCATCCGCCCACGGTCAGCACGGCGCAATGAATATTTTTCAGGTGTGGAGCGAGATTGCGCGCCTTCCAGTAGTCGTCGTAGGTGTCGTGGTTCATCTGGTCGTTCCACAAGAAATTTTCATTGTGCAAGTAGAACGTGTTGGAATTGGAAAGTGGCCCCATCTTTAAGTAGAACTCGTAGGCGCTCTGCGTGCCGAAATCAAATGGAACGGAAGCGGACGGCGTTGTGGGATTTTCCTGCGGCTTGAAGCCTACGTAAAAGCCGAAATTTGCATCAAGCATAAACGCGCCGCCGTGATACGAATCGTCGCCCATGAACAGATTGGTCATGGGAGCCTGCGGCGAGGCGGCCTTAATGGCCGGATGTGAATCGATGATGCTCGCTGAGGTGTAGAACCCCGGATAGGAGATTCCCCAGATTCCCACCTTGCCGTTGTTGTTGGGAATATTGTGCAACAGCCACTCGACCGTGTCATACATGTCGGAGCTCTCGTCCACATCTTGTTTCCCGTGCTTTTCGTCAATGTGGGGGCGCATTTCGACGAAGGTACCCTCCGACATGTAGCGCCCGCGCACGTCCTGATAAACGAAAATGTATCCCGAGCGCGCGAAGGCTTCCGACGGTCCGAGCGTCGTGCGGAAATGGTCCTCGCCGTAAGGCGCCACGCTGTAGGGCGTGCGGTCAATCATGAATGGATATGAAACGGAAGTGTCCTTGGGCACATAAACCGCGGTGAACAGGTGCACGCCGTCGCGCATGGGGATGCGGAACTCATATTTGGTGTAATGCTCGCGGACGTTGAATTCTTCCTGAACCCTCGCCTCGGGTCTACCTTGCGGCCACGCCTGGCACAAAATTCCCATGAGCGGAAATAAGACCATGATTGTGGTTCGAGAACGCATGGAAGGCCCTCCAGTGGCGGCATGCCCCGTCGCGCGGCGCTCATAGAGCGCCGCTACAGTGGCGCTGCTACAAGGCATTGTGGCTCTATTCAATATTCCGCGACAAATCTTCATGGTGTGTGGTATTGTGCCACCAATTTTTCGCGCCGCCGTGGCGATCGAGAAAAATTACACGCCGGCCACTTACCTATGGTTTCCAAGCGCATACGCTGGTGGATTGTCTGGACATTGTTTGGCTCGACGGTGGTGAATTACATCGACCGGCAGACGTTCTCCGTGCTCGCGCCGGTGATTTCGCACGAGCTGCACTTCAGCCACACAGATCTCTCTCATATCATTTCGGCATTCCAGGTTTCATACGCCGGAATGTGGCTCATCGGCGGCGTGATGCTGGATGTTGTCGGCACGCGGCTGGGGCTTTCGCTTGCGGTGATTTGGTGGTCAGCCATCAGCATGCTTACCGGCCTCGCGAACTCCGTCTCATCGTTCAGCGCATTTCGTTTCCTTCTGGGAATCGGCGAAGGCTGCAATTGGCCCGGCGCGAGCAAGACGGTCGCCGAGTGGTTCCCGGCCGGGGAGCGTGGCGTGGCGGTCGCGATTTTCGACAGCGGCTCGAGCGTGGGTGGCGCTCTGGCCGCTATCGCCGTCCCCTGGATCGCCATTGTGTTCGGGTGGCGCTATGCCTTTGTGCAATCCGGAATTTTGGGGTTTATCTGGCTGGCAGTTTGGCTGACCGTTTATCATCCGTTGGACCGCCATCCGCGCGTAAGCACCGAGGAGCGCACGCTCATCGCCGCAGGACGCGACACCCCGGCTGAATCCGCGCAAAAAGGCCTGGGCCGCTGGCGGGTTTTGCTCAAGCATCCCAACACCTGGGGTATCGTCCTTGGCCGCTCGCTTACTGATCCCATTTGGTGGTTCTATGTGTTCTGGCTCCCCCAATACTTGAGCGACGCGCGGGGATTCAGCCTGAAGCAGATTGCCGCCTTCGCGTGGATTCCCTTCGTGGCGGCGGACATTGGAAATTTCACGGGCGGCCTGGCTTCCGGATTCCTAATTCGTCGAGGAATGCCCGTCATCCGCGCGCGCAAATGGGTGTGCGTCGCGAGCTCGCTCCCGATTCTCGCCGGAATTCCCGCGGCAACTACACATAATCCCTATCTTGCCGTCCTCCTGATCAGCATCGCCGTGTGGGGCTATGCGAGCTGGTCAACCATGGGCCTCACCTTCCCTTCCGATCTTTTCCCCCAGGACGTCGTGGCCACCGTCACCGGCGTCAGCGGACTGGGGGCAGGGCTGGCCGGAGCCGCTTTTACTCTGCTGGTGGGATGGCTTGTCGATAAATTCTCGTATTTTCCGGCATTTTTTCTGGCGGGAACGGTGCCGCTGCTGGCCACCGTCTGTGTGCTGGCAATCATCCGCCCTCCCCCACCCTCACGTATGGAGCAAGCAGTTTGTTGACTGAGTCGCGTTACCGAATATAATGCCTGTGCATGACCGCAACCCCCTCAGCCAACCTTTCTGCGCGCACCGACCAACGATTTCTCGTTACCGGCGCCACCGGATTTATCGGCGCCTGGATCGTCAAGCACCTTGTCGAGCGCGGCGACCGGCCCTGGGTTTTCGATATCGACACGACTTCCGCGCGCCTGGCAGCACTACTCGCGCCCGAACAAATGTCGTCCGTTCAACTCATTCAAGGCGACATCACTCAGCTCAAGGATGTCGAACGTGCCGTCGCGGACCACGGCATCACCCACGTGTTGCACCTGGCGGGAATCCAGGTTCCCTTTTGCGCCGCTGACCCTTTGCGCGGCGCAATGATCAACGTGGTGGGAACCTTGAACGTCTTTGAAGCCGCCCGCCGCCGGCGCGATTTGGTTCGGAGCATCGTGTACGCCAGCTCCGCCGCCGTTTTCGGCCCGGAAGAAATTTACGGCGGCGGCACCGTGCCGGAAGGCGCTCCGCTCCTTCCGGGGACGCATTACGGGGTTTTCAAACAATGTAATGAGGGTAACGCTCGCGTTTATTATCAAGATAACGGGCTTTCGAGCGTGGGGCTCCGCCCCGGGGCCGTATACGGTGTCGGCCGTGACCGCGGGATGACCTCCGGTCCCACCAAGGCCATCAAGGCCACGGTGGTCGGCCGGCCTTACACGATTCGCTTTACAGGAGGGGTAGACCTGCAATACGTTCGCGACACCGCGAGCATTTTTCTACGCTGCGCGGAAGCCGGCCTGACCGGCGCGAAGACTTACACGCTGCGTGGTGACGTAATGCAGATGCGCGATTTCCTAAGTTCCCTTGGAGAAATTTTGCCCACCTCGAGAGCGCTCGCGAAGGCGGAGGGCAAAGCGCTGCCCGTCTCGTATGATTTTGATGATAGCGCCCTGCAACACGATCTGCCCGAGGTTCCTCGAACTCCCCTGGCGGAGGGAATTCGCGAGACCGCGGCCATCTTTCAGCGCCTCCAGCGGGCGGGCGCGCTGGACACCGGGGATTTGGATTCCTAGCAGGATATAATTGGAGCTACAGGAATGCCGACGAAAAACAACTCTGAACACTATCCCCCGCTCTTTGCCCCTGGGAATATGGCGCCATTCTTCCTGGTGACCGCCCTTTTCTTGTTTTGGGGCATCCCGAACAACCTGAACGACATCCTCATCAAGCAGTTCATGAAGTCATTTGAGCTGACGCGCTTCAAGGCAGGCTTGATTCAATCGGCTTTCTACATGGGTTATTTTCTGCTGGCTATCCCTGCCGCACTCGTGATGAAGAGATTCGGTTACAAGACCGGATTGGTGATCGGCTTGTTTCTCTACAGCGCCGGGTCATTTCTTTTTTGGCCGGCGGCAGTGTTCCGGCAGTATGAATTTTTTCTCTTTGCATTGTTCGTCATCGCCAGCGGGGCGTCTTTTCTTGAAACCGGCTCCAATTCGTTCATCGCACTTCTTGGCGACTCACGGACTTCCGAGCGCAGGCTTAATTTCTCCCAGGCCTTTAACCCCGTGGGCGCGGTCACGGGTGTTTTGGTGGGAACTATCTTCATTTTTTCCGGCGTCGAGCTGAATAAGAACCAGGTTGCAGCGTATAAGGCCGCGGGCACCTATGAAGCCTATCTGCGCGGCGAAACACTTCGCGTGGTTACTCCCTATCTCGTCCTCGGCTGTGTGATTTTCATCTGGGCACTGCTGATTCTGATGACGAAGTTCCCCAAGGTTGCCGAGGAAGCCGAGCCCGAAGATGGCCGCTCTCACGGCAAAGCAAGCGAACTTCTCCACCATCCCCACTTCATCAAAGGCGTCATCGCACAATTCCTTTACGTGGGAGCTCAGGTCGGAACCTGGAGTTACTTCATCCAGTACATTCAGGATTACACGCACCAACCGGAAAAGATCGCGGGTTATTTTCTCACCGGCACGCTCGTCGCCTTCGGAGTCGGGCGGTTTACTGCGACCTACCTGATGAAATTCATCGCACCGACGCGCCTTATGGGAGTCTTTGGCATCATCAATACTCTGCTCGTGGCGGCGGGAGTTCTGTACCCTGGCTGGGTAGGCGTGGGCGCTGTGTTCCTCACCAGCTTTTTCATGTCGCTCATGTTTCCCACAATCTTCGCGCTGGGCATCAAGGAGCTAGGCCCCAACACCAAGCTGGGCGGCTCGATTATCATCATGTCGATCGTCGGTGGTGCCTGCGCTCCACCTGCCATGGGCCTGATATTTCAGGCGACGCACAGCATGGCTTGGGCTATGGTGGTGCCGATGCTGTGCTACGTGTTCATAACTTACTACGCGTTTTACGGGTCGCACGTGCGAGCCTCGGAATTGCAAACCGTCCGCGCGTAGTTTGCTCACAAGGAACCCTATGCAACTACTTGAGCTCGATGAAGTCGCAATCGTTATCCGCCCGGGGGAAGACAATGTGGCCGTCGTAACGGCGGATTTTGTCGAACAAGGCACTGCCCTGAAGCACGGGAGTCATACCCTAACTGTTTCGGGACGCACTCTGCGCGGGCAAAGCTTCGCAGTCAAACCCATCAAGCGCGGCGAGGCCTACATCACGCTGGGTGATCCTATCGGACTTGCCTCGCGCGCGGTGCAGCCCGGCGACCCAATCGATTCCACCAACCTCCGCTCCCGTCTCCCCCGGCTGATTCCCCGCTACAAAAACAACCCGCGGCGGCAAGCGCTTGATCCCGCCCTTTCATCTCTCAGCTTTGACGGCTACGTTCGCCCGGACGGCGAGGTGGGAATTCGCAACCTCGTCGGCATCGTAACCTCGGGAATGTGTTCTTCCACGGAGGTCCGCGAAATCGCCTGGCGCGCCAATCACGAAATCTACTCGCGGGAGAAGTTTCCCAATGTTGATGGCGTGGTGCCCATCATCCACGAATCAGGATGCGGAATGCCCGACGGCGAAGCGGTCAACATTCTGAATCAATTGCTCGCCAACACGCTGCGCCATCCCAACCTGGGAGCGGCGATTTATATCGATTTGGGTTGCGGCAAGACTTGCGTGGAATGCTCTGCGCCCTTCTTTCAGAATTCCGTCCCCGACTACAACCGCCGCGTGGTGAACCTGACCGTTCAACAATTGGGGGGGAGCGAAAAGACCGTCGAGCGCGGATTGGAAGCGACGGAGAAGCTTTTGCATTTCGCCAATCAATCGAAACGCCAGCCGGTTTCGATATCCAAGCTGATTGTGGGCACGGAATGCGGCGGTTCGGACCGCTGGTCGGGCGTCACGGCCAATCCTGCCGTTGGTATCGCCGCAGATATGTTTGTGAAAGCCGGAGCAGCGGTCTTTCTTCCCGAGATTCCCGAGCTCCAGGGCGCCGCCATGCTCGACCTCGTTCAACGCGCTCGCACGAAAAATGTTGGACACAAGCTGATGGGCGCGCTCAAGCGCTACGAGGCGTATGTTCGCAAGTTCGGCGACTACTTCAGCGAAAATCCCTCCCCCGGAAATATCAAGGGCGGCCTCTACAATATCTATCTCAAATCCACCGGAGTGAAGGCCAAAGGCGGGACGTCCATCGTTGAGGACTTGATTGAATACGGCGAGTGGCTTGGCGACCGAAAGGGCCTCTTTGTGCTTTACACGCCGGGATACGACCACATTTGCACGCCCGCGCTGTTCCTGAGCGGCGCACAGGTGGCGCTGTTCACCACCGGACGCGGGACCGGCATCGGCTGCGCGCTCGGGCCGGTGATGAAAATCGGTTCGAACCCCAACCTCGCCCGCACCTACGCCGATCTTGACATCAATGCCGGAACCGTTCTCGAGCGAACCGAAACGCTTGAAGACGTGGGCCGGCGGATTTTTCAGGAAACCCTCGACGTCGCCTCCGGGCGAACACTCACCCGTGCCGAACAGATCGGTTTCCACCACGAATTCAAGATTTGGGAATCCCTTTGGCCGGCGCTGTGAACAATCGTGAGCGAACTCACTCGCGGGGCGAATTGATCCCCAACTCCCTAAGCTTCTCCTGGAGGCTTTGCCGGTGCAGGCCGATGGCAGCGGCTGTTCGTGTCACATTTCCGCCATGTTCACGTAGCTTGGCCTTAATAAATTCAATTTCAAATTGGCGGCGTGCCTCGCGGAAATCGGTAATCGCTAGGAACAAAGCACCGTCAGCGGGGCCATCATTTCTCGTTCCCGTCCCCAGCAATTCCACCGGAAAATCCGAGGCGGAAAGGGCATCGTTGCGGCTCATCACCACCGCGCTCTCCAGCGTGTTCTTGAGCTGGCGGACGTTCCCCTTCCAGTCAGCTTGCTGCAATCGCTCGAGCGCTTCCTTCGAAACGCTCAGCGCCGGCCGGCCATGCTTTTCACCCAACATGCGGCAGAATTCCTGAACCAATAACGGCAAATCCTCGCGATGCTCGCGTAGGGCGGGTGCGCGCAGCAGCACCACGCGCAGACGGTAATAAAGGTCCTCGCGAAATTCCTGCCTGGCGATGGCGGCAGGCAAATCCTTGTTGGTGGCGCTCACGATGCGCACGTCGACTTCCTGCGAAGTGGTTCCGCCCAATCGCTCCACCCGCCGAGTCTCCAGCACGCGTAACAGCTTCGCTTGAGTTGCAAGCGACATGTCACCCACTTCATCAAGAAAAAGCACTCCACCATTCGCCATCTCGAACTTGCCGCGCTTCATGGCCGTCGCGCCGGTGAATGCGCCCTTTTCGTATCCGAACAGTTCGCTTTCGATCAGATGCTCAGGCAGCGCCGCGCAATTCAACGCCACAAAGGGTCCTTTGCCGCGATTGCTCCGCCGGTGGATCTCCGCGGCCAGCAGGTCCTTTCCCGTGCCGCTTTCACCGTGTATCAGCACGGTTACTTCCGCCTTGGCCACGCGGTCCGCGAGATCGAAAAGCTCGCGCATCAGCTTGCTGGAACCAATCATGGCTCCGAACTGCCCCTCGGAGACCAGTTGGCGTTTCAGGCGCGAGTTTTCTTCCGCCAGCGACAGGTGTTCGAACACCCGCTCGACCACCAGTCGCAGTTCATCCACTTCGAACGGTTTCGGCAAGTAATCGTAGGCTCCGCTTTTCATGGCCTCGACAGCTACTTTTTCCGAGCCGTACGCCGTGATCATCACTACGGCCGGGCTATCCGTCTGCGCCTTTAGCTCACGTAGGAAATCGAGCCCATTTTCCTCCGGCATTTCGATATCAAGCAGCAGAACTTTGGGATCCTCCCGCGCCATGACTTCCCGCGCCGCCGGAACGCCCTCCGCCTCCAGAACGCGGTACTGGCCTTCCAGAGCGCGCCGCATGCCGTAGCGCGCCGTGCTGTCGTCGTCAACGATCAAAATGGTGTGCATGTGAAGTTCTCAGCCATCAGTTTGGAGAATTCAGCCTTACTTTCATATTTTTATTGACGGCTCAAAACTGAAGACTGATGACGATGCCCGCTGGCCTGACCACCCGAAATCCGAAAGCGTACAACAAATTGCGTCCCCGGGCAGGTAGAAGAATTGCTCCCTTGCTCCACTGGACTCCGGCATTCCACCGTCCCGCCAATTTCGTCCACGCGGCGCTTCACAATGGCCAAGCCCAGGCCCGTTCCACCGGCGCGTGTAGTGAAAAAGGGTTGGAATATTTTATCGAGTTTATCGGGTGGAATTCCCCGGCCTTGATCTTCGACGAAGAGTTCTGCATAATCCGGCTCGCCATCCGAATGCACAATTCCAATGCGAACTGATGTCCCTTCGTCGCTTGCCTCCAAAGCGTTTACGAGGAGATTTGAAACGATATCGCTCGCAGCCTCTTCCCCGCCCACCACTGCACACGGCTCTGCACCGTTGATCATCAATGTGATTCGGCGCCGTTCGGCATCCGCACGCAAAATTCCCGCGACGCGGCGGACAATGGCAACCAGGTCCGCGGCACGGTCCGTGTCGCGCGCGGGCTTCGCATAGCGCAGCACCTGCGAGATGTTCTGGTTCAATCGATTAATTTCATCCACCAGCATTCCGCAATCGCGTCGCGCGCTCTCAGGAAGTTGCTTGTCTTCCTCCATGAGCTGCACGATGGTCTTCATGCCACTAAGGGGATTCTTGACGTTGTGCGCAATGCGCGCAGCCATTTCGCCGAGAAACGCCATCTTTTCCTTCGCCGCAAGCTCTCGCTCCAGTTTAATCTTGTCGGATATCAGACGGCAGAGCTCCAGAGCCGCGGCTAACCGGTCGGCAAGCATTTCGAGAGCGGCGATCTGCTCGCCGGAAACATCACCCGCAGCGGGCACGACCTCCAAGCTGGCAATGAGCTCGCCGCCGCGTGTAACTGACACGCGACGGGCTTTGGCGGGAAGGCTCTCGCCGGCTTTGCCGACTCCATCCGCGGCACGCTTCAGACTGACGCGTTCAAATCCCAGCGCCGCCGTGACGCGTCTTTCCACCAGCACCTTTAGAGATTCGACGTCGCCCGTTCGCTTGGCATGCTCTTCGATCTCCAGCGCCAGCTTCTGCACCGTTTCGAATTCAGCGACAAATTCATGGTGCAGGCCCCGGCTGATCAGCCGCCGCAGAGGGTCAACGAGTACTACAAGGATGAAGATCATCACCGCCTCGGTGACAACCGGCGGAATTTGATACAATTCTAGGCGACTGCTCACGCGGCGCATTAAATTCAGATAGATCAATGAACCAAAAATTGCGGCGGCGGCATAGATTACGTTCCGTTGCACCCGCAGATCGAGAAAGTTATAACGGAAGATGCAATAACCCACGATCACGCTGGGAAGAATCCCCGCCAGCATCAACACTGCGGCGAAATATCCGCCCAATCCGCCTACCGGCGGCAAAGCGTGCGGCAAATATGCGATGCCCCATCCCGCACCCAGCAGCGTCTGAAGTCCTGCCAGACTGGCATGAAATTTTGCCAGGAGCGGATCGTCGCCGCCCCGGCGAAGATACAGAAGAGCATTGATCCCCACGGCGGTGAAAAGCGCGGCGACGGCCCAAAGTGTCAGCAGCCGCACCGGAGACCCCAACGCTACCAGCGGTTCCAAACCCGGATGGCTCAACAGGCGGCCGACGATCCAGGGGAAAAACGTGATGGGAAGGTAAAAGCTCGCCAGCAGCGCTCGTTGCCAGAACTTGGCAGGGATAAAGCGCGCGCAATATACCGCCTGCCCGTGCACCAACAATGGCACGGCAGCCATGAATCCAATTACGGTAAGCGTGCGCGAAACGGCTGAAAGGATTGTCGGCCCGGCGCCATAGTACAGGCTGATGTTCAGCGCGAGCAGATTCCCGGAATACCAGAGGAACAGAGCCGACATCAGGCTGAACAGCAGCCATTCCAGCCGGTGCAATCGCCGATTCCCAAGTATCAAAACCATCAGGAAAAGGTGGATCAGCGTCCCGAAGGTATAGATGATGAGCTTCGTGGCGACCAGCGGCGTAAGCTCGTATGCTACATCCACGCGGAAAGCTCCGAGGATTTGCC